>NZ_JAXHDD010000012.1:0-89358 GCF_037072025.1 Pseudogracilibacillus sp. SO30301A
TCTGTGTCTATATTAACTTCAAATTTGTTAAACTCATTTTTATCACTTTCATTGTACGCAAACTGTTCAGAATTTCTAATAGTTTAATTGGAATTCCTTGACTAGCTAATCTAATCTAACCATTACTTGCCTTTTATCACTTCCAGACATGCTCTTCTTTAATCAATAACCCACGTTTATATGCTATTGCATTAAGTATACCGTACTCTTCTCTAATTATATAGTGAATTTTTTCAGACTTTTCTTTATTTGGTAAGCTGTCTTCCAATCCCTCTTTTATACGTGTAACGACTTCATCCATTTGCTCATATGTTAATAATTCTTCTTCGATACCATACAGCTCTGTTAATTCATCGATTGAAAAGTTTGCTAATTCTTCGTCAGTATAATTTTCTGTATTATTCAATGAAAGATTTTTCTCATTACCTTTATACCTAGATTGATTTTCTAAGAGTTGACAAAAAAGAAATAGAGCAAAATGGATATTAGAGAAATATAATGCTGTAATCCCTCGCAATGGAATATATTCTAAAAAATTACTTGAAAAGAAGACTGATTTCGAGGAAAAGTTCTTTCAATTCTAATTTTAGCCAATAAAAAAACCACCAACATTTATTTATTGGTGGAGACGGTGGGACATGTCCTTCCATACTTTCGTAATGGCACTGACTATATCTTGAACCTAAAATGTTTAGGTCCTTCGGCGTCTTATACAAAATATAAATTTATTCTATTGTAGAATAGTATTTTGCATCCTAGTGCTACCTGTTGTTCAGGCAGCCTATAAGTCGATACATGGCTGTTGGATTGCTCCACATACCACTCGGTATTGCCTTATTGTTGATTTTTCAAGTAAGTCCGGAGATCGCATTTCTTCGCTGGTTTGCTTTTCCGCTACTTACGTATCAAATGCATACGCTCTGTTGCCGAGAACTGCGCCACCTCGAACTGCGAAGCATAGGACGTGCTAATGTCGGCGTTGCGACAGATCTTTACGGTGGGACGACGAAAGCGCAGTCCCAGGAGTCGCGACCTTAGCCGAGCTCGGTCCTTTCCGTCCTACTTTTTGAAATTCACATAACAACAACTTAGGTTTCACCGATAAAGCCGAATTTTCACTTTTGTATTGCTACAAAAGGCGACTATGTTACTAATCGAACCCACGTCCAAGGATATTGCCACTTAAGCTTCTACACGCGTAGTTGGTATATTATATTTCGCTAGACTTTAGCCTACCAACAGGCTTTCAGAATAGCTAGTCTGATTGGTTTCAACGCTCTATCCACAGACGGAGGATGAACGTTTATCCCGCTATAAATGAGACTCAAGACCCGTTACACGGGAGATAACGGTTAGAGTCCTTTAGGTGCAATTAAGCAGCTAAAGCGTAATTTTCTTCTTTGCCAGTTATAGGCGTTTAACGTTTTACGAGCCGTAACCTCGACGTGCGACTTAAGCTCAACCTACCCCTGTCGAATCCGAAACGTCCCCATATTAAAAGGGCTCGTCGGTACTTTGAGCTTTACACTCTTTTCTCGAGTGCACTAATTATTATAACATATTCACACCAAAATGCAAAATAACAAATTGTGTAAAACCTAACGACTCATTTCTTTTACGGCACGATCAATATCACGCTTCATTTGTTTTTGTTTCAGATCTTCACGTTTATCGTATTGCTTTTTCCCTTTTCCAAGCCCAATTAAAATTTTTGCAAATCCATTCTTAATATATAATTTTAATGGGACGATTGCGTATCCTTTTTGTTGCATCATACCAAATAATTTATCAATTTCATGACGATGTAAAAGCAATTTTCTCGAGCGAGTCGGTTCATGATTAAATCGGTTTCCTTGTTCATATGGGGCAATATGCATATTAATTAATTGGGCTTCACCGTTAATAATCCGAACATGGGAATCCTTTAAACTGACCTTGCCAGCTCGGATCGATTTAATCTCTGTCCCTTTTAACACAATACCCGCTTCATACGTATCCTCAATAAAATAATCATGCGAGGCTTTCCGATTTTGCGCAATTGGTTTTTCATATTGTTTAGACATCTTTATTCCCCCTGTCTATATCCGTCTTCTTTACACTAACACAAAATCCACTGCATGTTCATCCATATTTACATTCATTACTTTAATATTTACTTCATCACCGATACGGAAAACCTTTCCTGTCATCTCACCAATTAGCGCATGGTGACGATCGGAATAGTGATAATAATCATCCGTCATATAGCTCACATGGACGAGACCTTCTACCGTGTTTTCCAACTCTACAAATAGACCGAAACTAGTGACAGAACTAATAATCCCTGCAAATTCTTCTCCAATTTTATCGGACATGAATTCTGCTTTTTTCAAATCATCCACTTCACGTTCCGTATCAACTGCGGCACGTTCCATTTCGGAAGTATGTTTGGCGATATCTGGTAAAAGTTTCTTCCATTTTTTTAATGTTTTATCAGACATATTACCATTTATTAGATACGTTCGAATTAATCGGTGAACAGTTAAATCTGGATAACGACGAATTGGTGATGTGAAATGAGTGTAAAAGTCGGTTGATAAACCGAAATGTCCAATACTAACCGGATCATATTTCGCTTGTTTCATCGAACGTAACATTAGTTTGGAAATCACCATTTCTTCTTTTTCGCCTTTGACACGTTCGAGCACCTTTTGCAATTCCAATGGATGAATATCATTTGGTGTTCCTTTTATAATATAGCCAAGTCCCGCAAGAAATTCGAAAAAGTGTTCAAGTTTTGCCTCGTCCGGTGATTCGTGAATCCGGTGAATAAACGGAACATCCATCCAGTGAAAATGTTCAGCTACTGTTTCATTTGCACATAGCATAAATTCTTCAATTAAACGCTCTCCTGTCGATCGTTCACGAATTACTACATCAGTTGCTTTTCCTTCCTCATCGACTAAAATTTGCGCTTCTTTAAAATCAAAATCAATCGCACCGCGTTTCATACGTTTATGACGTAAAATAGATGCTAATTCTTCCATTCGTTCAAAGTTTGAGACGAGGGGTTCAAATTTTCTCCTCGTTTCTTCATCCTTATCAACTAAAATTTTGTTCACATCTCTATATGTCATCCGTTCTGTCGTCCGAATAACTGCCTGAAATATTTCATGACCGACAACTTGACCAGCACGGTTCACTTCCATTTCACAGCCAATTGTTAACCGATCTTGACCACGATTTAAAGAACAAATTCCATTGGATAGTCTGTGTGGGATCATTGGAATAACTCGGTCTACTAAATAGACGCTTGTACCGCGCTCTAGAGCTTCTTTATCAATCGGAGAGTTTTCTGTTACATAATGGGTCACATCTGCAATATAAACACCAAGCAAATAATTGCCGTTTTCTAATTGTTCCACTCGTACGGCATCATCTAAATCTTTCGCATCTGCACCGTCAATAGTGACAATCACTTCTTCACGTAAATCCCGACGCCCCTTAAGTTCTTTTTCACTTATTGAATCTGGCGTCTCTTCTGCTTGATTTAACACATTATCTGGAAAGTCTATCTTAATCCCGTGCTTATAAATGATCGAGAGAATATCAATTCCTGGATCATTTTTATGACCCAGAATTTGCACGACTTCTCCTTCAGCACTTTTTCTACCTTCAGGATACTGAACTATATCTACAATTACTTTATGTCCTGTTACTGCACCTTTTGTTTTATTTTTAGGGATAAAAATATCATTGGGGATTCGTTTATCATCAGGGATGACAAATCCAAATTCATGACTATCTTCATACGTCCCAACAATTTGGTTATTCGCTCGCTCTAATATGCGAATAACAACCCCTTCCGGACGATTTTCTCTTACGCCCTTTTTTTCGATACGAACAATTACCGTATCATTATTCATTGCTGATAATAAGTCAGATGAATGAATATAGATATCTTTTTCATTTTCGTCTTCCGGAATTAAAAAGGCAAACCCTTTTTTATTCATTTCAATCTTTCCACGGACTAAATTCATTTTTTCTGGCAGACCAAAACGATTTTTTCGTGTTCGTATAAGTTGACCAGTATGCTCAAGTTCATTCAATGTTTTAACCAAAAGTTTAAATTCATCAACCTGTGACAATCCGAATATTTCTTCTAATTCATTAACAGATAAAGGTCTTGTACCACTTTCTTTAAAATAATCTACTATTTTATCTTGTAAATTTTCATTCATCTTTTCACCTTCTTTCTATATACTATTACTATTTTATATATGGTTAGGAAGTTCATTCATTTAGTCTTGCCATTTTAATGATTCTAGAAACGTATAGATGTCTTTATGCAGCAGATCCTTCTCTTTATCCAAAGTAATTACATGCCCTGAGTCTTTATAGCATTTTAGTGACTTTTCATCAGTGGCAATTTGGTCATAAATATATTTTGCACTCGCTGGGTTAATCATATCATCTTTTTGAGCTTGTACGATCATTGTTGGTACGTAAAGCATATCAATTTCTTCACTAACTTCTTTTATAAAAGAACCAATTTGCTTAAACATTTCCGTAGAATTATTCATTAAGGTAGCGATTTCTTCTTTAATAACTTGTTCATCTTTTTTCTCAAACTGTTTATATTGTTCGGAAAAAAATTTAAATCCTTTCGTCAGTTGTCTATTATTATCAAAATACATCGGTGTACACATTGGGATCATAGCTTTTACTTTTTTACGAATCGCTAATTTTAATCCGAGCACACCGCCCATTGAAAGTCCTGCTATTGCAATTTCCTCATAACCTAACTGTTGCAAATATTCATAGGCATTTTGTACATCTTCCCACCACTCTTTAGGAGTTGTTTCAATCAATTTTTCTGGTTCTACCCCATGTCCTCGATAAATTGGTGCATGAGTGGTATATCCTTTTTGCTCAAGAAAACGTCCTAACATGCGTACATCTGCAGAATGTCCGGTAAACCCGTGTAACAGGAGTACTGCACGAGGACCAGCTTGAAATGTAAATGGTTCAGGCTTTTTTATTTTCAAACTCTAAACTCCCTCCCGCTTATCCTTATCCTTCTTCAACATTGAAAAACCCTTATCACAGATGTAATAAGGGATCGTCTTTCATTATTATAAGATATAGGCACTAACAAAAGCTAAAATAAAGAATAATGTAGCTGTAATAACTGTTCCACGGTGAAGAATTAAATCTAACCCGCGCGCTTTTTGTTTACCAAATAATTGTTCAGCACCACCGGATATGGCACCAGATAAACCAGCGCTTGTACCTGATTGTAAAACAATAAAAGTGATCATTATAATTGCATCAATAATTAATATTACATTAATAGTCGTTGCCATCTTAAGTACATCCTCTCTTAAAACGAACAAATATCTAACTTATACTTTATCATATGTGGAAAAAGAATGGCAAGTTTTAACTTGCCATTCGAAAGTTACCCTATACTCTCCGTCTCCTCGGAAAACTCATAATGTTCTTTTTCATTACGATGTCTAATCAAAAATACGATGAGTGATAGAGCTGCAAATACCGCAAAATAAATAAATAAGACGCTTATATTGGCCCAAACTTTAGAAATGCTACCTAATGTAATAATATTATTGTACCCATCTAAAGAATAAGTAAATGGCAAAAATGTACTTAATTTACGTAATCCTTCTGGTAACATATGAATCGGTAGGTCTGATCCTGTTGTAGATAACTGTAATACAACAAAGACTAATGCGATAAAACGGCCTATATTTCCTGCTAATGCAATTAAAAATAAGACAATCATTAAGAAGGTTAAACTTACCCAAATGGAGAAGAAGATAAATAATATACTACTTTGTACCTCTATTTTTAAAACAAATAGTGAGAACAAAGAGATGAGAATCGCTTGCGCAATCACTAGCACGGAAAGCTTTGTAACTTTACCGATAAACCACGACATTCCTGTACTTGGTAAAATTGCTGGTTTTCTGTATGGCACTACAAATGACATTGCCATTACTCCAACAAAAAGAGCTAATGTTAAAATATACGGTGCGTTTGCGTTACGATAAAATGGAAAGCTATTAATAACTTCACCATCTAACACGACTGGAGACGCAAACATAACTTTATTTGCATCAGTCGGATTTAAACTACTTGTACGTTCTACCCCTCCCAATAAACCTTCAACTAATTGACCGCTGCCATCTAATAATTCTCCTAATCCGTCATCAACTTGTGTAACACCATCTGTAAGAGTTCCCCAACCTTCTTCAACTGTTTGGTTTCCATCAGCGATTTGCGTGGAACCATCATGGAGTTGTGTTGCACCTGCTGTTAATTCTCCCCAACCACTTTCAACAGTTTGATTCCCATCAGCGATTTGCGTGGAACCATCATGAAGTTGTGTAGCTCCTGTTGTTAACTCTTGCCATCCATTTTTAACTGTTTTGTTCCCATTAGCAACTTGAGTTGTTCCATCGTGTAAAACAGCTACGTTTTTTTCTAATTCATCCCAACCGGATTTTACCGTTTGATTTCCATCCGCTATTTGCGAAGCACCATCTACTAATTGATTTGCTCCAGCATTTAATTGTTCTTGGCCATCAACAAGCTCTGCTAATCCGCTATTCAATGCACTAAGTCCGTTATTAAATTCACTGCCTTCTTTAAGACCATCCCGTAATTGATTTGCACCATCAACCAGTCTTTGAAAATCGTTTTGTTTTTGTGGAGCATCTTGCAAACTCTGCTCTAGTTGGTTCAATACCGTATCAAGTATTCCATCATACATAGGGTGTTCTTTATCTAAAGTAGAAAGAAATTCAAGACTATCATATAATGTTCCCATTGATTCGATTGTTTCATTAACACCTTGTTGTGCCTGGATCACACCGGCAGCTAGTTCGGTACTGCCTGGTACGAGTTGTTCGTCTAATCCTGCTTTTAATTGGGCACTTCCATCCTTGGCCGTTTTAGCTCCTTCGAGTAACTGCTTTGACCCCGCTTGAAGTTCTTGTGCTCCCGATTTTAGTTCAACAGCACCATCTGATAATTTTTTAATATCAGAAGACTTTTCATTTAAGGTACTTAGTAATAATCCAGTTCCATCATTGACTTGTTGTGCTCCATCAGCTAATTTTGCAATATCACTTGATTTGTTTTGTAAATTGCTTAATAATGTCCCCGTTCCTACATTGAGTTCTAATGCCCCATTGGCAAGTCGAGATATATCCGGTTGCTTAACCACTAAAGAATTTTGCAATTCTCCTGTTCCAGCATTAAGCTCCTTTGCCCCATCGGCTAATCGGCTAATGTCAGGAGATTTATCGATTAAAGAAGTAAGGATTTCATCTGAACCATCTTTTAATTGGCCAGCACCATCACTAATCTGCTCGGATCCTTCATGAGCCTCTGCAAAACCATCTGCAACATCTCCAAGCTGTGAAAATACATTATCTACATAAGTTTCAGTTACTTGGGTTGATAATTGGTTCTTTAAGGACTCTGCCGCTTTATCAGTTACTTGTGCCGCCATAAAATGGAGTCCTTCATTTTGTATAAATTTTAATTCAGGTCTTTGCGGATTATCATCAAGTACCGTAAGCGCATTTTCTGAAAAATTGGAAGGTACTTCAATCATCATATAATATTTCATTCTATCCATACCTCTTTGCGCTTCCTCTTTTGTTACAAATTCCCATCCTAATTCTTCATTCGTTTTTAAGTTTTCTATTAATTCATCCCCAACATTTATTTTTTCCCCATCTTTTACAGCACCTTCATCACTATTAACGACAGCGATTGGTAAGTTATCCAAGTTGTCATACGGTCCCCATTTAGGTGATAACATTATCATCGCATAAACTAACGGAACAAAAATACAAATAAGGACAGAAAGTAAAACAGTTTTTTTAGCAATTAATCTTTTAAACTCTGATAATATATATTGTGATGTACTCATGAAACCTCCCCTTTATTTTCAGATTAAATGGAAACTAAAACAATAATGCTATCTAACTAGATTGAACCACTACCTTTAAATGGCTTTCTCTCATTATTCCTCCCTCAAAGAGGAAGCGTTTTCAAAAAAGTTGTATAAATCTTTTTTTAGTTACACTTAATCATAAACTTGGCATTTTCTTTTACCAATTCCTAAAATTGTAGGTTAATAAGATGAGTAGTAAGGATAAACCACTACCTTCATATGAATGAAAACTGTTGCATGTTTTCAGTTTGCAAGAACATTAAAGCTAACAGGTGAAATTACTAATAAAGATCCAATGTTAGACTGGATTAGTTTCCTAGACAAAAAAACAGTGAAAACTGTTATAAGAATTTCACTGCTTTTTTGTATAAAAATTACTTACTGACTTATAAACCGTTTACGAATAAATACTAATGCTCCACCAGCAATTAACAAAATACCACCTAAAGTAATGAGTAGTGGATTGTTAGTTGCTGTTTTCGGTAATATGGAGCCACCACTTGGAGTTCCTTTATCTGTTCCATTTGAAACAAATCCTTTACCATTACCATTTTTATCGCTTTGGTCATCATTCCCGCTTAGGCTATTGTTGCCACCTTGGTCATCGTCGACACCTTTGGGATCGTCGCCGCCTTTGGGATCATCTCCACCTTTGGGATCGTCGCCGCCTTTGGGATCGTCGCCACCTTTGGGATCGTCGCCACCTTTGGGATCGTCACCGCCTTTGGGATCGTCGCCACCTTTGGGATCGTCGCCACCTTTGGGATCGTCGCCACCTTTGGGATCGTCACCGCCTTTGGGATCGTCGCCACCTTTGGGATCGTCACCGCCTTTGGGATCGTCGCCACCTTGGTCATCGTCGCCATCACCTGGCTCCGTAGCTTCTTCTACAGTAACTGTCGCTAGAAGTGTTTCATTATCTGGAGTACAAATAACATCTAATTTTACAGGCGTAGCTCCCAGTTTTGCATTAATAACCGCTTCAATCTCTCCAACATTAATATTTAAATCTTCTTCTCCCGCCGTAAAGCTAGAGTTAACACCCGATACTTTAAAAGGAACGTGATCATCTCCTTCTTTGTGTGGTGTTTCTGGAATTTTCACACCACTACTGCCGACAACATTTACGGTTTGCCCATTAGCTTCCATTTTAAAATGATTAACATGTCCATTAAATGGATTGATTAAAGCTCTAAGTGCATCTAAGTTTCCTGTAAGATCAATTGCAATATCTGTCACAATATTCTTTAATTGAAATTCTTTATTTGGTTCTACAGATTCGGGGATAAATATTTTAGGTGTAACTTTCATGTCAATATCAATTTTCCCCGCAATGGAAGTATTGGCAATACAAGTATAATCAAATGATTTGGTCACTTCTGCAGCACTTACATTGTTCCATCCTGCTTGATAAAAAAATGCCATTACAAGAATAGACATAAATACAATTGCTTTCTTACATTTTTTTCTAATTTTAGCTCCTCCTCGAATCTCTTTTAAGTTTTTACTCATTATTTATTGATTGAATACCCTCCTTCCATAATATTCATAAATTATGTAAACCCTAACAGTGGGTATTACTAAAAATAAAACTAGATTAATAGATATATAAAACCCTTACATATTATTTTAAATGTTTTAACAATTCGTACCAATTCCTAAAAAACTAGTGTTTAAACTAAATAATTTTGTTAACTCCCTACTTTTATATGGATTTAAATTTTTCACAATTCATTTATCAATGGAGCTACCTAGTCTGATACTTAGAAGAAAAGCAGTGAAAACCTTGTTCAGTAGTTTTCACTGCTTTTTAAATAACCTAGATGTGGTGATCAAGCTGAATAGTACCTAAACCTTAAAATATCAAGATTGCGTTAAAGCTTAGCTTCTTTCTTCTTTCGCATAAACACTACTGTTCCACCAACAAGTAATAAAACAACCCCTAATGTAAGAAGTAATGGATTATTAGTAGCAGTTTTCGGTAGGATTGATCCGCTACCTGAAGCTCTTTCTTTAGAACTTCCAGTTGGAACAACCCCTTTGTTTCCTATCTTGGTGTTCGTATCATCTCCATTGCTTTCTATGCTACTTTTGCCATCTGTTTTATCTTCACCGTCTTTGCCATCTGTGCCGTCTTCACCATCTTGGCCATCGGCACCGTCTTTACCGTCTTCGCCATCTTTACCATCAGAGCCGTCCTTGCCGTCTTCGCCATCTTTACCATCAGCGCCGTCCTTGCCATCTTCGCCATCTTTACCATCAGCGCCGTCCTTGCCGTCTTCGCCATCTTTACCATCAGCGCCGTCCTTGCCATCTTCGCCATCTTTACCATCAGCGCCGTCCTTGCCATCTTCGCCATCTTTACCATCAGCGCCGTCCTTGCCGTCTTCGCCATCTTGGCCATCGGCACCGTCCTTGCCGTCTTCACCATCTTTACCATCAGCGCCGTCCTTGCCGTCTTCACCATCTTTACCATCAGCGCCGTCCTTGCCGTCTTCACCATCTTCTCCTGGTGGTCCTTGCAAGTTTCCTACCTGTTCCCAACCTTCTTCAGATTTAATATAAATATCACCTGAAATTGTATCAAGATACAAATCACCATAATTACCAACATTTACACCTGGTGCTCCCTCTCCTATTAGCCAGGTCACACCATCTATACCATCTTGTCCGTCTTCGCCTTTCAAATTACCGATTAATTGCCAATCCTCGTCTGTTTTCTCATATATATCAAATGTATCTGTATCTAAATAAAGATCACCTTTATTTCCTTGGGTTGGTTGAGGTGCTCCTTCTCCCGTAAACCAAGTACCACCTGTTTCTTCACCGTTTCCATCTCCGGGATCCTCGCCGTTATCTCCATCTCCGGGTTCTTCACCGTTTCCATCTCCGGGATCCTCGCCGTTATCTCCATCTCCAGGATCCTCACCGTTTCCATCTCCGGGATCCTCTGTTTCAACAACATGTACGATCCTTGTCTCTGTTGCTCTATTTCCTGCTGCATCCGAAACAGTGTAAACTACCTCATATTCACCCGGTTCTTCCGTATTTACTTCACCACTAATCTTTATTAACTCTGTTACATCGCCATCAACATTATCTGTAGCTGTTGCACCTGGCTCTACATACTCCTGTCCAACCTCTAATTCCAGTGGGTTATCACCTTTTAATGTGATTACCGGAGCCGTCTTATCAACAACATTAACTATTCTAATCTCTTTTGCTTCATTCCCGGCTGTATCTGTAACAGTATAGACTACTTCATATTTTCCTGGTAAATCTGTATTCACTTCTCCACTAATTACAATAGAATCAGTCACATCACCATCGACATCATCTGTAGCTGTTGCACCAGGCTCTACATACTCCTGTCCAACCTCTAATTCCAGTGGGTTATCACCATGTATCGTAATTACTGGCGCGACTTCATCAGCTTCTTCTACATATACTGTCGCCAACAAAGTTTCACCTTGTGGCGTACAAACAACAGTTAAATCAACTGGAGTTGCAACAAGCTTTGCATTGATCACTGCCTCAATTTCTCCTACATGAATCTCCGTATCTTCTTCTCCAGCTGTAAACTTAGAATCAATGCCAGATACTGTAAACGGAATATAACTATCCTCAGGATTATGAGGTGTCTCCGGAATTTTTACTCCAGATTCGCCAACGGCATTTACCGATTGACCATTAGCTACCAGATTAAAGTGATTAACATGTCCATTAAACGGATTAATTAACGGTCTTAGAAAATCTAAATTTCCAGTCAAATCAATTTCAATAGCTGATATTATATCCTTAACAATAAATTCTCCATTTGGCTCAACTGAATCAGGAAGTGATATACTAGGATTAACCTTCATATTGATATCAATTTTTCCTGCTATTGAAGTGTTAGCAACACATACATAATTATATGATCCTGTTGCTTTTGCTGCATCAACTGTCTTAATTCCGCCATTGTGCATAAACATCATCATGATAATAAACATCATTACAAAAATCTTTAATAATTTATTGATGATAATCTCCTCCCCCATTAAAATTACAAAACCAACATGTATTTAAACGGTCCACATCACTTCCTCCCATCAACCCGTAATCTGCAGGATGAAATACCCTTGAAAACCCTTACAAAATTTGCTATATTTATAGTACTAGAACAGTTCAACAAGGAAGCATCCGTTATACTACAGATTTTCTAGCCTGTCTTTACTTTAAATCTTTTACATTTAATAACCAATTCCGAAAAATATCGTATGTTTAGACAAACTTTTTAGGAGAATCCCTACTTTTATATGATTCTGAAAATTATAAATTTTTATATGAGATATTTAAGTATGTAAAGAGGAAAATACATTTAAAGATGTAACGATGTTTATCAGAACGTAACGTTGTCAAAATTGCTACTTGTATTCTTTCATATAATATGTAATTGAAGGGAGATACTCGAATGTCTTTATCGTTAGAACTTCATATGCATACTTTATTTCATAAGGGTTTAGAATTGGTTAAAGAGTACGAAGAATCAATAAACAATGAATGGAAGCAAATGTATAATTACTTTAAAAAGTCTGGGAAAAAATCTGCAATCATTACCAAGAAATCAATTAACATATTTTCACGTATACTGTTTCAATCGGATCATGACCAAGAATCTCTATTAGTTAATTTAAAAAATAGTTAGAATGAAGAAATTGGAGAAAATCATTTGAATCAATTTATCATTTCATTACTAGAAAGTTCTATCCATCGAGCTATAAATTTAAAAACTACATATACTCATACCGATTATCAGTCTATTCAATATCTTTTTAATAAAATTAGCGAATATATTCTTTCGAGTAAATCAGTAGAGCCATTTTCCATTGATGCCTTTCTACAACATCTTGTAAAATCACATCAACTACCAATTGAATGGATTGCTGTTATTACGACAAAAAACGAGACTCTTGTAGTCAATCGTTGGTTTAGTAAAGAACAGAGCCCACTCCCAACGAATATCCCAATGGAAGCAGAATCCATTTATGCAATGATTGAATTATTGATGGAACATATTACTCGATCAACTAAGAAAATGATTTTGCCTATTCCTTTCGAAAATATGACACTATTGTTCTGTACAAAAAAAGAACAAATGGAACATGTTCTTCCGTTAATTACTTATGCTTTACAACTTTTTCAAAGCGGAAAAACAACATTGAAAATAACTCGACAGGAGCAACAATGGAAAGATTCAGTGATCATGTTTAATGAATCAATTATTCGTGCTCGAACTTTCAATGATGCAGTAGATATAATAACCGAAGGATTTGTTAATTATTTACCTTTTGAACGATGCGGTTTATTTTCATACTCTTCAAATGATGAGATAGGATTTGGTTTGTCCGGTCATCGCCACGATCGTGATGCTATTCGAGACATCACTGAAAATATTAAAAACTTACCACTTATTAATAATGGTCTAGAACTTTTACGATTATTCGGAAATGGTATGAAATATTTGCAACCCCTTTATATCGCTGATGCAAGGGATGGGTTTCCAAAACAATATATTGATCAATTCCAATTAAAATCTTTAGTTGTCGCACCGATTTTCACACCATCAAATAATCAGCTAATTGGAGCTGCCATCTTAGACCAAGGAGCGAATTCAGAATTTACTATATCTCAGGATACGTATACAGCACTGATTAAGTTTGGTCAAAGTGCTGGGGAAGTACTTGGAAAGTTTCATACGAGTATACATTTATTAAATAAAACACCTCATTTCTCTCCTAGAGAAATTGAAGTATTAGAATTGATGGCGGAAGGAGAGTCAACGACAGGGGCTGCAGATAAGCTTCATTTAAGTGAGTATACAGTCCGTGATTATATAACTGCTATTATGCAAAAAATGGAAGCAAAAAATCGCACAGAAGCAGTTGCTCGTGCCATTCGAAAAGGTGTCATCTGAAGAATAAACGTAGTTGAGCGATGTTAAAATTTAAGTGCAAGTTAAAAAAGATATAAGGATGAGAGGCTTTAAGCCCCTCCTTTTCCTTATAAGATTTACCTCACTGTTACTCGGATGACGCGATTAATCTACCTCCCTTTTCCTCCTTCCTCTCCTCCTCATACTTATTTTCAATCAAAGTTTTATATCTCTCTTCGATAACGTTTGTTTTAAGTGAAAATTTCGGAGTTAGTTCTCCACCATCAATTGTCCACTCTTCTCCTATGACAACCACCTTTTTTGGTTGTGCGTAATTGATGAATTTCTTCGTTAATTTCGTCACTTCTTTTTCCAACATTTGCTTTACTTTTGGATGTTGACTTATTTCTTCTTTGGTAGTCGCTGTAATTCCATTTTGCTTTGCCCAAGGAATAAGATTTTCATATTCGGGATTGACTAAACAGATGACATACTTTCTGTTTTCTCCAATAACGAGAGATTGACTAATGTAGGCGCTTTCATTTATTGCATTTTCAATTGGCTGAGGGGCAACGTTCATACCAGTAGATAATATAAGCAACCGTTTTTTACGATCGATAATCTTCAGATAACCATCTGAATCCAATTCACCAACATCCCCCGTTTTAAACCAATCACCTTCAAATGATTCTTTTGTTTCCTCAGGATTATTATAGTACCCTTTCGTAATACTTGGTCCCCGTACTAATACTTCCCCATCATTGGCAATTTTCACTTCTAAATTTGGCAATACTTTCCCTACTGTTCCTACTTTACCTCGAATCATTGGATTTGCTGTAATAATAGGAGATGTCTCTGTTAAACCATAACCTTCTAATATTGGAATATCCAGAGCCCAAAAAAATTTGGCTATCTCTGGATTTAACGTACCACCACCTGATACTAATCCACGAATTCGACCACCTAGTTGTTCTTTAACTTTTTGAAAAACTAACTTATCCGCTCGTTTCCATTTGCGATAAAATTTTTTCGGTAAATAATTTTGAGACATGAATTGATCCATGCTTGCATTGAGATAATATTCATACTTTTCCTCACCTACTGATACAGCCCAATTAAAAATTTTTCTTTTTAAAGCAGAACTATTCTTAATTTCTTCTTGAACTTGCGTATATACTTTTTCAAATAATCGGGGAACACTTGTGAAAACTGTTGGACGAATTTCTTGTAAATTTTGTGGTATAGTTGCGATACTCTCTGCATAGCCAATTGTAGTCCCGACCGATAAAGGTAAAAAATGACCTGCCAATCGTTCAAAAACATGTGAGATAGGTAAATAAGAAAGTGTAACATCTTCCGGCAATATTTCTACTAACCAAAACTGAACACCCTCAATATTAGCTAGTATATTCCCATGAGTCAACATCGCCCCTTTTGGTTTACCTGTTGTGCCAGAAGTACTAATGATAGTAAGTAAATCTTCTCGCTCCAGATGCGACCAGTTTTTTTCCCAACGATCAATAGAATGATCTTTTCCTAAACTTTCTACCATGGAAAAGGCATAATAATTGTCAGAAGGATAAAAATCCTCTCTCGGATACATAATGATGATATTGTTTAGTTCATAGGTTCCATTTGCCAACTTTTCTACCTGTTCTTCATCCTCTACAATAACAGTCGTTACATCTGTATTGTTTAAAATATACTCTACTTGTTCAGTAGGTATCGTTGGATATATTGGAACACTTACTGCTCCAATACTGGCTATAGCAAAATCTGAAATCCCCCACATCGGATTACTAGTTGAAATAATTGCTACTTTATCTCCTTTCTTAATACCAATATGCAATAATCCAGATGCAAAATGATGTATCTTTTCCCAAAACTTGCCGTATGTCACCCGTTCATAATTTCCATTTTCCTTCCAAATAAATGCATCTTTATCACGAAAGCGTTCTACTGTTCGACGAAGCATTTCCAAAATATTATTTGGTTTCACATTGAACACCTCTCCATTTATAATACTCAACCTATTTAAATAATGATTATAACCGTTCAATGATTGTTGCTGTTGCCATCCCAAATCCAATACACATCACTTGCAAACCGAACCTACCTTCCATGTCTTCTAAAGTATGAAGTAATGTAGTCGCAATGCGTGCACCACTTGCTCCTAAAGGATGACCTAATGCAATTGCTCCCCCTCGGGGGTTTACTATATCCATATTTGGCTTTAGTTCTTTTTCCCACGCTTTTACTACCGATGCAAAAGCTTCATTGATTTCGATGACATCCATTTGTTCCATTGTTATACCAGCTTTTTGTAACACTTTTTTTGTCGCTGGTATTACTCCAGTTAAATTCATTACTGGATCTTCTCCCACGACTGCTCTTGCAATAATTCGAGCTCTTGGTTTTATTGATAGATCTCTAGCTTTTTTGTGTGACATAAGCAATAGACCAGCAGCACCATCACTTATTTGACTAGAATTTCCGGCAGTTACAACACCCGATTCTGGTTGAAAAGAAGCACTCAATTGGTTTAGTTTTTCAAGTGTTGTCTCTCTTCGAATACCTTCATCCGTTAAAAACTGTCTATCTCCCTCTATATCAATAGGAATAATTTCTCTTTCAAAATATCCTTCATCAATAGCTTCGATAGATCTTTGATGGCTTAAATAAGCAAACTCATCTAATTCATTTCTTGTTATATCCCATTCACTAGCAATCATTTCTGCTGAGAACCCTTGAGGAACAATTGTATGTTCATTCATTAATGTGTCGCTGAAACCCCCGATATCACTTCCCATTGGAACACGTGACATGCTCTCGACTCCACACGCAATTACAATAGTAGCATCTTTTGCTAGAATAGCTTGACAAGCATTGTGAATCGCTTGTTCACTAGAACCACATAAGCGGTTAATCGAATATGCCGGAACCTCTACTGGGAAACCAGCAGCAAGTGTAGCAAGTCTTCCAATATTTCCTCCCTGTTCATCTGTCATCGTTGCACATCCTGTTACTACATCTTCAATATCCCTTTCTGAAACATTATTTCTTTCCACTAACTGTTGTAAAATCGGAACGAGTAAATCAACAGGATGTGTTTGGGATAATGCCCCTTCTTTTTTACCTATTGCCGTTCGAATTGCATCAACGATTACAACCTCACTCACTATTGGATCCTCCTTCCTAAAAGGTGAATAGTTCAATCCCTCCTGAAACATTTAATTCGACACCAGTAATATAATTTGCTTTATCAGATACCAAAAATGTAATTGCATTAGCGATATCTTCTGGTTTTCCTGGTCTTTTAAATGCAGTTCGATTAATCATACGCTCATTCATATCAGGATTACCAAGGTTAAAAGCTTCCGTATCAATAATTCCAGGAACAATAGCATTTACATTAATGTTATATCGTGCCCCTTCTAATGCCATGCTTTTGGTAAAGCTTAATAATCCACCTTTTGTTGTTGCATAACTTGCTTGCCCAAACCCACCTAACGTACCTGCTACAGAGGACATATTTATAATGGATCCGCGTTTTTGGGCTTTCATATATGGCCAAACAGCTTTCGTACAATGAAAAGCTCCTGTTAAATTAACACGTAAATCTCTCTCCCAAAACTCATCATTTTGATATTCGAGTTGTGAAACATGATCAAGTGTACCAGCATTATTTATTAAAATATCTATTTTTCCAAACTCATCTACAACGCGTTGTACAACATCCTCTACTTGCTCTTTATTTGTAACATCCATTTTTATTGCCATTGCTCTTCTTCCCATATCTGTAATCTGTTTCTCCGTTTTGTTTGCATACATGACATTTGTACTTTGCATCACTTGTGCCATTGGTCCGAATCTCTCAGCTTCTTCTTCACTCTTTTCATCCGATTCTAACAAAATGTCAGTGACGACAACATCTGCACCTGCTTCAGCTAATGCAAGTGCGTCTGCACGTCCGATACCTCTTGAAGCGCCTGTTACTAAGGCTACTTTTCCTTCTAGTAAGTTGTTCCAAGATGACATTTATAATCCCACCTTTTTAAAATTATGTATTCGGATAAAATTGGGCCTTTTCTTTTTGAAAAAATGCCATTAATCCTATACCTGGCTCTTCTGTTGTAAATGTTTTTGAAAATGCCTTTGCTTCAAATTTCAATCCTTCCTCTATTGGTTTTTCAGCGGCATTGATCGCTTGTTTCGCGAGCCCCATCGAATGAATCGCCCCTTCTGCCAGTCGTTCAGCAAACATGGTCGTTTCTTTTTCTAAATCTTCGGCAACTTGCGTAATTAAGCCAATTTCATACGCTTCTTCGGCAGCTAATTTTTTTGCTGTAAAAATTAATTCCATTGCTTTTGCTCTTCCTAGAATATGAGTCATTCGCTGTGTTCCACCTGCACCGGGAATAATACCTAAAGATAATTCAGTCAATCCGATTTTTCCACTACTCATTATTCGGAAATCACAAGCTAAAGCTAGTTCACAACCACCACCTAATGCATGCCCATTAATGGCAGCAATAACCGGTTTAGGTATACTAGCGAATTTATGAAAACAGGCTTGCATTCTTGCGCTTTGTCGTGCTATTGGATCATCTTCATCATTCATTTCACCTGTTGTAGCCATCATCCCTTTTAAATCAGCACCTGCTAGAAAAATATTTGGATGATTAGAAGTTACTACAATGACTCGAACTGATGGATTACTCTTTAAATTATCAAGAGCTGCTTCTAGTTCTTGCATCAATTGTTCTCCTATCGCATTAACCGGAGGGTTATCAATAATTATCCAAGTCACACCTTTGGGATGATGTTTCAAATGGATGAGCTCATAAATCATTTTTGCTACCTCCTAAACTCTAATTCCATATGGTTCATATTGACGTCTTGCAATGACTAAATGCTGAATTTCATTTGTCCCTTCAAACAAATCAAACACTTTCACATCACGAAATAATTTTTCAACAATATGCCCTTCCAACCCTATAGGGCCTAATAACTCTAAGCTTTTAGCACATACATCAAGTGCCATTTTTCCAGCTATTGCTTTACATATTGCAGCTTCCTTCGCATTCGGAATACCTTGATCTGCTTTCCACGCTGCCTCCCACGTAACTAAACGGGCTGCATGAATCATGCCTTCCATTTCGGCAAACATTTCAGCTGTCATATTGTGATATTTATCACTTATCGGAAAATCTTGTCGTACAATATCTAACGTATATTCATAGGCCGCTCTCGCTATTCCTATCGCCATCGCTGCTACAATTGGTCTTGTTGAATCAAAAGTTTGCATCGCTGTTTGAAAACCAGACCGTTTAGAATTTTTCTTTTCATACAGTTCTTCACCGCCAAGTAAGTTTTCAATTGGTACGAAACAATCCTCAAATAACAGCTCAGCTGTTTCGTTTGCTCGTAACCCCATTTTTTCAACCAAACGAGAACACGTAAAACCAGATGTGCCCTTTTCAACGACAAAAGCTCTTTGTCCAGCCCTTCCTAACGCAGGATCAACTGTTGCAAATACGACAACCCACGAAGCACGCCCACCATTTGTTATAAAGATCTTCTGGCCGTTAATTAGATAACCTCCATCCACTTTTGTAGCTATTGTTTGAACATTAGAAGCGTCAGAACCTGCTTCCGGTTCCGTCAGTGCATATGCACCCCATCTTGGCTTATCATTTTTAAAAATGGTCAGAAATCTATCTTTTTGTTCTTGTGTCCCACTACTTTGGATTGGAGGGCCTCCAAGTCCTGCACCAGGTAACGATAAAGCAATTGCCGGGTCACCCCAAGCAAGTTCTTCGGTTGCAATGACTGCCATTCGATTCCCTTCACGTTCGCCCTTATTGTAACCGCTCTCATTTTCACTACTACTAATGGATGAGGTGTTAAGTTGAACTCCGAATTGGTTTATTTTTTGTAACCAATCTTCTGGCACATACCCTAGCCTATCTGCTTCTAAAGAAATGGGTCGGATTTCATTTTCTGCAAACCAGTGGGTCATTTCTCTAATTTGATGTTGCTGTTCGGATAATTCAAACGATATCATACCATCACCTTTTTCTCAGTCATTGCTAAAATTTGGCCACCACGACGTGTTAGGAATTCTCTTTCTCTTCCATATAATATAACTTGGGCTTGTGCATCTCTCATCCATTTCTCCACAGGATATTCTTGCACATACCCATGGCCGCCTAACAATTGCACAGCGGAATTAGTTACAAAACGGACACCCTTATGTGCGGTAAACATAGTACTTAATGCATAACCTTCTGCACTTGAATGACGGTCATCTATAGCTTTTGCCGCTTGCCATATGCGGCTTCTTACCATTTTTACCTCCATGACCATTTTGGCAATTCTAAAAGATACCCCTTGAAATTTGGCGATCGGTTGCTGAAATGCTTCTCGTGTCGCTGTATATTCCGTAGCATAATCTAATGCAGCCTGCATAAGACCTAATTGCTTTGCCGCTTGTAATATATAAATTCTTGTGTTCGCTTGCTGTAAAATTCTTTCTGCTTTATTTCCTATCGCGATGACTTGATTTTCTGAAAAACTTACTTCATCAAAAGATAATTTAGCAATACTCGCTTCTCGTAATCCTAAACGATTATCGCATGTTTCAACTTCCCATTTGTTACGACTTTTATCTAACCAAAAAAGTATGGTTTCTCCGGTGTCATCTTTGATACCGATTATTAGATGAGTCGCTATCTTCCCCAACCGTACTGGTTTAGATTTTCCATGCAGCTTATAGGCATTACTTGTTTTAGCTAATTTTAAGCGACTTTCTGGCATTTCTTCAGCAACTTCCTTAATAAAAGCGATCGTACAGCTATTTTCTTTAACGAAGTGTCGTTGCTCATCATGTATCTGTCGATCACTCATAACACGTAGTACTGAAGCACCATCCCCCAAACCCGGAAAGCCTTGGACTGTTCCTAAATCTCCGTAGCATAAAGCTTCTAATATCTGTACTTGTGAAATAAGTGGTAATTGCATCCCGCCTAAACTGTCCGGTTCCTCCATAGCTAAAAATCCTAAATGGTTTACTTGATCAATCAATTCATGATGGACAAAACCTTTTTGCTCATTTTTACGTGCGGAAAGTCGTATATTTTCCCTGCCAAGTTTGTATGCCACCTCTGTAAAAGCTTTTTCTTCGTTCGTTGGATCAAATGAGATCATTAGAAAACTCCTTACTTATTTTTCTCTTTATTATAAGTTGCCAATATACTTTGCAATTTTAAAGCTAACCCCATATTTCCTTTAATTTTTAATTTTCCACTCATAAAGGCTTGTGTTCCATTTAATTTACCTTCTGCCATTTGCACAAAATCTTCTGCCTTCATATGGAGCGTACAATCCGCTTGTTCTTTTTCTCCTTCAGCGCAAGAACGATGATCATTTTTTAATATAAGTTGATATATTCCTGGGTCTTCATCCGTTAAATTGAACTGATAAACAGCATTAACCCCTTCTGCATACTTTGGTTCTCTACTTAATGCATCATTAATTTCTTGAAAAACTTGTTTAACATTTGACATATTATTTCCTCCTGTACTTTTTCTTAATGTAAGCGTATAGTAAATGTTTTTCATTTCATACTCCGTTATATGTCGTGTTTATTAAAAAACAGACAGTACTCATCCCTAAAATTGTATGATCTTATAAGCGGGCTATAAAAATTGTAATAAAAAATTAGTGAGGATTGTGGAATCAAAACTTGGAAATGTATAAACATGTTTCTTGATGCAGAGTGGCGAGCAATTAATGTGGATTCAGATGATCTGTAAATGACGTCATACATTTCTAAGTCACAATCTATGTATATTGGAAATTCTATTAAACAACCAAATGAAAAAAATCCGAACCTATTCAAATTTAAAATTTGAATAGGTTCGGATAACCACATGACAAAACACTTTTCTCTCATACTTTTTTATAAAAAATAAAGACGATTCAAGCTATCTCAGTTTTTCAATCACGGATGATGCAGCAAGTTTTCCGCTGAATAAACAGCCTCCCAAAAACGTACCTTCTAAGGATCGATACCCATGTACACCCCCGCCGCCAAACCCAGATACTTCACCAGCAGCATATAACCCAGCGATTGGCTCCCCTTGAAAATCTAGCACTCTAGCAGCTAAATCCGTTTGTAATCCACCTAATGTTTTCCGACTTAAAATATTTAAACGTACGGCAATAAGTGGACCATTTCTAGGATCTAGTAATCGATGGGGCTTTACAGTCCGAATTAGTTTATCACCAATATAATGTCTTGCACCGTGCATTGCAGTTACTTGTAAATCTTTCGTAAATTTATTCTCCATTGCCCGGTCTCTTGCTTCTACCTGCTTACGCATTTTTTCAATATCAATCCTCTTTTCGCCCACTAATTTATTCATTTTAATCACTAAATTATCAATCGAATCCGCTACAATGAAATCTTCTCCGTAATCAAGAAATGCTTGTACTGGTTTTGGTGATCCAGGTAATACACGTTGTAAAACTTTACTTATACTTTTTTCTGTTAAATCTGGGTTCTGTTCTGAACCTGATAAAGCAAATTCTTTTTCAATAATTTTTTGCGTTAAAATAAACCATGAATAATCGTATCCAGTGTCTAGTATCGTCTTTAGCGTACCCAATGTATCAAAACCTGGTAGATTTGGAACTGGGAATCGATTTCCTTCTGCATCAAACCACATAGAAGAAGGGCCGGGAAGGATACGAATGCCATGCCATTCCCATATCGGACTCCAATTTTTAATCCCTTCCGTATAATGCCACATACGGTCACGATTGACGATACGACCTCCGATTTTTTCCGTAATTTCAAGCATACGTCCATCCACATGCTTTGGAACACCCGAAAGCATTTTTTCTGGCGATTTTCCTAATCGTTCAGGCCAATTTTTACGAATCAATTCAAAGTTTGCCCCTATTCCACCACTACAAATAATGACCGCCTGCGCTTCATACGAAAAATCGCCAATTTCTTTTCGTGAACTCTCTTCTCCCCTTCTGATAGAAGTCGGCTCTAGTATAGCTCCAGTAACTCCTGAAATGGACTTATTTTTTACGATCAATTCATCCACACGATGACGAGGTAAATATGTAACAGTTCCTGCCTCTATTTGTTGATGGAGTGATTTGACAAATGGTGCCACGATACCTGGTCCAGTCCCCCAAGTTATATGAAAACGTGGTACTGAATTTCCGTGACCTTCTGCTAAATACCCACCTCGCTCCGCCCAACCGACTACAGGGAAAATACGAACTCCTTTTTCATATAACCAATCACGTTTTTCATATGTTGCAAAATCAACATATGCCTCAGCCCATTTCAGTCCCCAAAAATCTTCATCATCTAAACGATCAAATTCAGCACTACCAAGCCAATCTTGCCAAGCTAATTCTTTAGAATCTTTTATTCCCATACGTCTTTGCTCAGGTGAATCTACTAAAAATAATCCTCCGAACGACCACCATGCTTGACCACCTAATGACTGTTCACCTTCTTGATCAAGTAACAATACTTTTTTTCCGTTCTGTGCAATTTCAGTAGTCGCTACGATTCCAGCAAGTCCTGCTCCAATGACAATGACATCATATTCCATCTTATCGCCCCCTTTTTATTAGTATTATAAAGTGTTTTACTATTTTTGAAAGTATATTCTCTCTCTTCTGTCAATTTGACCGAATTAGATCTAGTGTTTTCGTTAACTTTTGTTCCCTTGCCGCTTCAAAATGAAATATCCAAGGACATCCCACTGTTTTAACTCGTTCAACAACATTTTGTATCGTAAATTGGTTCGGATCCAATTTCTCGGTAACTTCTTCCCAATATAATGGTGTTGCAATAGTTGCGTCTTCTGTTTTACGTGGAGAATAAGGAGCGATAATCGTTTTGTTCTTTCCATGCTGGACATAGTCAATGTAAAGACGTCCTCCGCGATTCTTTTTAAAACGTTCTATCGTAAAAAGATCTGGTGCTGCATTTACAACAATTTTTGCGATTGTTTCCGTAAAAATGGCAGTTTGCTCAAAGCTTAAACGATTAGTTGGAATTGGGATATGAATTTGAAGCCCTTTATTTCCCGATGTTTTAATAAATGAAATGAGTTCTAGTCCATCTAACAATTGTTTGATCATTTTCGCCGCTTTGATTGCGAGCACAAACTTTTCTCTGCTGGGTGGATCTAAATCAAATACAATTTCATTTGGATACATGCTATCAATCGTTTGAAATGGGACATGATATTCGATTGCACTATGATTTGCAAACCATATAAGCGACTCTAATTGGTTACAAATTTGAATCCGTTTATCCTCTTCTTCCAAATAATCAATATAATCAGGTGCATAACTAGGTAAGTTTTTTTGAAAAAAAGATTTTTCCTCTATTCCATCTGGACAGCGAATAACAGTAAGAGCTCGGTTTTGTACGTACGGAATAATATATGGATAAATTTCTCGTATATATACAAGTAAGTTACCTTTTGTGAGACGTTTTTTTGGCCAAAAGATTTTATCCTCGTTTGATATATTTACTTTTTCAGGTAGCATCGCTAAATCCAATTCCAACCTTTCTTTCGTACAATCTTCCGGTGCTAATGTTGGAAGTAGTTCAGCAAACTCGGGCTCTCGCAATTCATTTGCATGTAAATCTAATGTATTGATGGAAGCACATATTGCTGGAGGTAATCTGATCATTTGTTTCTCTTTTTCACCGTTTGACATAAATATTTTTTTTAATGACGTCATTTCTTCTGCACTTAGACCATGTTTACATTTTCCAATAGTCATCGTTGTTGCATGATGATAAATACCGGTTTGAAAATAATCATTTTTTACATCATATGCTGTTAGAAAAACATATATCTTTCGCCAGTTTTTTTCTTTTAACCAATCATCGTGTGCTTTCCCACGTACATATAAACTTGAGCTTTGTTTCGCTACAATGCCCTCACCTTTATGGTAAAAAACAATGGTAGAAACCTCTTCATAGTCTTCATATGATTTAATCATTTGAAGGGGCATATTCTCTTTTTCTTTTAGCTTTTTAAATAAATTTACTAACATTTTTTTTCTTTCTTTTAAGGACGTTTGACGGTAATCTTTTTGACCTTGTTGCAATAGATCAAAAGCAATAAATGTTGCCGGTCGCTCGATAGAAAGTTTGGCGATTTTCTCTTTTAATTTTAGTCGACCACGTTTTTGTATAGCTGAAAAATTAGCTTGATACGCATTATTTAACACTACTAATTCGCCGTCTAATTGAATAGGTAAATTTTTAGTAAGTACCGGCTCAATTTTCTTACAATAAGCTAAAACCTCAGGAAAATTTTCAGTTAAATCTATATTATTCCTGCTAATAATTTGAATATTATTTTCGCTCCACAATAGAGACGCACGGAAACCATCATATTTCACTTCATAAATCCAATCTTTTTTTGGGATTATTTTTGCTGTTTGGATAGGTTGCATTAATTCCATTTTTTTCACTCCTCCGTTCCTTCTTAATAAGTTGTGCTTTTTAAAGGATAAAAATGCAAAAGCATACACAAACTACATTGAAAAGGAGGCGTCTTTTCATGCATACCATGTGGAAAGGAACCATAAGTTTTGGACTAGTCAATATTCCTGTAAAAATGCATGCTGCCACAGAAAATAAAGATGTGAAATTAAGACAACTTCACAAAGAATGTCAAACACCTATTAAGTATCAAAAAGTATGCCCGGTTTGCGATCGGAAAGTAGAAGAAGAAGAAATCGTTAAAGCGTATGAAATTACGAAAGACAAATTCGTTATGTTAGATGAAGAAGATTTAAATGCATTAAAAAAAGAACAAGGTGATAAAGCTGTAGAAATTCTCGATTTCGTTAAACTAGAAGAAATTGATCCAATTTATTTCGAAAAAAGTTACTATTTATCACCTGGGGATGGTGGTTCAAAAGCTTATTCTCTATTACGTACAGCTTTAGAAGAAACGGGGAAAATAGGGGTAGCTAAGATGATGATTCGTTCTAAAGAACAGCTTGCAGTCATTCGATTTTATGAAAACATACTTGTTGTGGAAACGATTCATTATCCAGATGAAGTAAGAAACATCAAGGATGTACCTAATGTACCGGAAAAGGTAGAAATAGTGAAAAAAGAGCTTGATACCGCAAAATTATTAATCGACCAACTGACAACTGTTTTTGATCCTGAAAAATATACAGATGAATACCGTACTTCACTACTTGAGACAATCGAAAATAAGAAAACCGACAAAACTGCCACAGTTACCGGTAAGACCGAGAGGAAGCCAGACAATGTGACAAACTTAATGGATGCACTCCAAGCATCATTAGATAAAGCAAAAAAAGAAAAAACAAAACCGAAGAAAAAAACGACAACAGCGAAAAAAACTGCAAAATAACAGTAAAGGGGGTGTCCTTTTGATTTTAGGACATCCCCCCACTTTCTAATCTAAATACGCATTCCTAATAGATCATCTTCTTGGCGACCACCTACACGTTCATTTACGATTTCATATGCTTTGTTTAAATTTACTAAATAAGCCTCTTTTACTTCTTTCGCTTCATCTAATTTCTGGATATCATTTTTAAATTTTGTATACCCTTCTTCTAGTGAAAGACTCTTTTCTGCAACAAGCCTATTCATTATTGTTGTCTGCAATCGCTCGATGAAGTAATTGACTGTTCCGTACAGTTTGAACACCTCCATAGTCTTCTTCCACAAAAAACAACCTCCCTATAAAAGAAGGTTGTTCGTAAGTGTATGATCCAAATCAAAATAAGCCTCGGTGTCTTTATTTAAAAATCACCGCGCTTTTCTACCAACACCTCCTATCCTCCGTAGGAACTGATGTACGAGATCAAATAGGCAGGTCTCCTGGCTCATAATCATCGCTTTTCGATCCTTCCCGTCTTCATAATCATGAAAACAGTGGATTATTTCGAATTGCTCCTATACACAGTTGCGGGACAGCACCGGATTTTCACCGGTTTCCCTTTTAAGCAATAAAGATAATTTCTTTATTACACCTATTTCTCCTATATTCAGTTTATATCTTCATTATATCATTAAGTTTTTTTATTACTATAAGTGCGTGTTCAAAACTCCCATGTCTTTACAGACGCCGCAATGAATGAAAAGGATAAAAAGGACCAAGAAGTTCGAGGCGGCGCAGCTCCCGTCAGCGGAATGTATGCTTTTAAATACATGAGCAAAGATCTGGCACACAGAAAAAGTGATCTTCTTTTCCAAGGAAACGCTTCTAGCACGCAGAAAAAGTGCTTTCCTTTTTCAAGGAGCGGAAAAGCAAGCATTCGTGCGAAATTCGCAGTGCCATTTTTACCGGACTTTTTGAACATCCTCTATAATCTCTCTAAAGCATTCTCGATAGCTTCTTCCCCTTCTACTACATCAAATGAACGGTTGAACGTTTTTTCATTATCCAAACAGGAAAAAACTATTTTAGCAACATCAGCTCTTGAAATTTTTCCCCTTCCGGATAAGTTTTCACCTATCAACACTTTTCCAGTGCCTGGATCATTCGTTAGTCCACCTGGTCGCAGAATCGTGTACGTTAATCCACTTCTTAACAATTCTTTATCAGCATAATGTTTAGCGACATAATAATGACGGATTTTTTCATTCCAATATTCTCGGTTATTTGCCTGAAATGCACTTACCATAATAAATCTCTTGATCCCAGCTTGCTTAGTAGCCTCGATCGTCTTTACCGCACCGTCGAGATCTACTAATAAAGTTTTATCTGCTCCAGTATGACCACCTGACCCTGCAGTAAATAAGACGGCATCACAGCCGTCAGCAGCTTTTGCTATTTTCTCAACGCTACCTTCTAAATCTGCTACTACAGCTTCTACTCCTGCTTGTTGAAAAGTGTTTGCCTGCTCTTCTTTTCGCACCATTGCTACAGGTGTATGGTCACTCTCTTTTAATAAGTCGATGAGCTGTTTTCCAATTTGTCCGTTTGCACCTACTACCAATACGTTCACTTTCATACCCCTTTCTTAAACGAGTGTTTATGTACATTGTAATGGAGTTTGAAGATTATTTTAAATGAATTGTTTTTTAACCACGGAGTTCACGATTTAACCACGGCAAAGCAAAATTAACCACGAAGTTTGTAATTTAACCACGTAAAACATGTAATAACCACGGGGGAAAGCAGTAGCCACGCATTTCGCGATTTAACCACGGAAGGGAACAATTATCCCAATAAAAAAATCATCAGCGTTCTATCACACTGATGATTTTTCAATAAACCTTGTTATTTTTTCAAATTATAAAAAGCTTCTAATCCAGCATATTCACCAATTCCTGCAAGTTCATCTTCAATCCGGATTAGTTGATTATATTTTGCCACACGGTCTGTTCGTGATGGTGCACCAGTTTTTATTTGTCCTGCATTTGTTGCAACAGCAATGTCTGCGATCGTTGCATCTTCTGTTTCTCCTGAGCGATGAGAGATAACAGCAGTGTAACCAGCACGTTTTGCCATTTCAATCGCTTCAAACGTTTCAGTTAACGTACCGATTTGATTCACTTTGATTAAAATAGAGTTTCCAACACCTTGTTCAATGCCTTGTACAAGTTTTTCTGTGTTTGTTACGAAAAGATCATCTCCAACTAATTGCACACGTGTACCAATCCGTTCTGTAAGTAGTTTATGACCTTCCCAGTCATTCTCATCGAGTCCATCTTCAATTGAAATAATCGGGTATTTTTCAATTAATTCTTCATACCAATCGACCATTTCTTCGGAAGTACGAACAACACCTTCACCTTTTAAATTATATTTTCCATCTTCGTAAAATTCAGATGAAGCAACGTCCATTGCAAGTTGAACTTCTTCTCCTACTTTATATCCTGCTGCTTCAATCGCTTCTGCAATTGTTTGTAATGCTTCTTCATTGGAGGACAAGTTAGGTGCAAATCCACCCTCATCACCTACGGCTGTATTAAGCCCTTTATCTTGCAAGACTTTTTTAAGTGCATGAAAAATTTCAGCTCCAATACGCACAGCTTCTTTAAACGAAGGTGCTGCAACCGGCATGATCATGAATTCCTGGATATCCACATTATTATCTGCATGTTCTCCACCATTTAAAATATTCATCATCGGTACAGGTAGAACATTTGCATTAAATCCACCTAAATAATTATACAGAGGGATATTTAAGTGTGATGCTGCTGCATGGGCTGCTGCCATGGAAACGCCTAAAATAGCATTTGCTCCTAAGTTACTTTTATTCTCTGTATCATCAAGCTCAATCATAATCGCATCGATGATATTTTGACGAGTTACATCAAGCCCAAGCAGTTCTGGAGCAATTTTTTCATTAACATTTTCAACTGCTTTTAAAACACCTTTACCTAAGTAGCGATCTTTATCACCATCTCTTAGTTCAACAGCTTCATATTCTCCTGTTGACGCTCCACTTGGAACTAAAGCAACTCCAAATGCACCTGATTCAGTTGAAATTTCGACTTCTATAGTTGGGTTACCACGAGAGTCGAGTACTTCTCTTGCATAAACATCTGTAATATAAGGCATTACAAATCTCTCCTTTATATCGAATATATTTTTTAATAAAATTTTCTTAAAGCTTAGGACTAATGCGGGTTGAAAATCGACTTGTCATCTTGGTGAGGACTCGACATCTTGATAATCCACTCGACGTCTTGGTGAGGACTCGAAATTTTGAAAATCCACTCGACGTCTTAGTTAACGACTTGACATCTTGAAAATTCACAACCTGAAATTCGATCCAAAATTAATCAATTATTAATGATTTTCCTGTCATTTCTTCCGGTTTCTCTATTTCTAATAAATCTAACATTGTTGGTGCTAAATCTGCCAAAATACCATCATTACGAACCGTTATTCCTTTTTTCGTTATAATCACTGGTACTGGATTTGTCGTATGGGAGGTCATTGGCTTACCATCAGGTGTAACAACTTCATCGGAATTCCCGTGATCAGCTGTAATAATCGCTTCTCCACCAAATTCAATAATTTTGTCTACCACTTTCCCTAAGCACTCATCAACAGCTTCAATGGCTTTAATCGTTGGTTCTAATTTCCCTGAATGTCCAACCATATCTGGATTGGCAAAATTTAAAATTACAGCATTTAATTCGCCTTTTTCCAGTTCTTCGAGTAATGCATCAGTTACTTCATAAGCACTCATCTCTGGTTTAAGATCATACGTTGCGACCTTAGGGGAATCGATTAAGATTCGCTTTTCTCCGGCAAATTCTTCCTCACGTCCACCACTCATGAAGTACGTAACATGTGGATATTTTTCAGTTTCTGCAATACGCAGCTGTTTTTTGCCATTTTTTGCAAGGACTTCACCGACCGTATTCGTTAGATTAATTGTATCAAAAGCAATCGGTGCATGAATCGTATCACTAAAATTTGTCATTTGAACAAATAATAGATTTTCTAGTTTACGCTTCCCTCGGTCAAACTCTTTAAAATCCCCATTTGCGAAAGTTTGCGATAATTGAATTGCTCGGTCTGGTCTGAAATTAAAAAATATAACAGCATCATCATCATTAACCGGACCAACCGCTTCCCCACGCTCATTCATGATGACTGAAGGTAAAACAAATTCATCATACACTTCCTTTTCGTATGAATCATGGACAACTGCTTCAGCACTGTTAAATTTAGGTCCTTTACCGTCTTTAATTGCATCATACGCCAATTTTACTCGTTGCCAACGCTTATCCCGATCCATCGCATAATAACGTCCTGAGACTGTTGCAAACTTTCCTACTCCAATTGCCTTTATTTCGTTTTCAATCTGTTCTATGTATTCTAATGCTGTTTGTGGTCCTACATCACGTCCATCTAAAAATGCATGGATATAAACTTTTTCTATCTCTCTTTTTCGTGCTAATTTTAATAGTGCAATCAAGTGATCAATATGACTGTGAACCCCACCATCTGATAATAATCCGAATAAATGAAGGGCACTATTTTTTGCTTTTACTTGTTCTAATGCTTTTAGAAAAATTGTATTTTTATAAAACTCGCCTGAAGCAATTGCATTATTTATTCTGGTTAAACTTTGAAAAACGATTCTTCCTGCTCCGATATTTAAATGACCAACTTCCGAATTCCCCATCTGTCCTTCTGGGAGACCAACAGAAAGACCACTTACTTGAAGTTGATTATGCGGATAACTGTTCCAATATCGATCAAAATTTGGTTTTTTTGCTTGAGCTACCGCATTTCCCTGCTCCTCAGCTCGGCATCCAAACCCATCTAAAATAATAATTGCTGCTAAGTTCGTCATGATGCATTATTCCCTACTTCCACTAATTGTTTAAAAGAATCCGCTTCAAGACTAGCTCCACCAACAAGCGCTCCGTCAATATCGCTCATTTTAAGTAACTCTTCAATATTGGCTGGTTTTACACTCCCACCATACTGAATAGTAACTTGGGAAGCAATTTTCTCTGAAGTTAGTTGACGAATTACTTCACGAATATGTGTACACACTTCATTTGCATCCTCACTTGACGCAGTTTTCCCTGTACCAATAGCCCAAATCGGCTCATAAGCAATAATTGTTTTTTTAATTTGCTCATCACTCAAATTACTTAAAGCTACCTTTACTTGATTCGCTATATGAGTTAATGTTTCATTTGCTTCACGCTGTTCTAATGATTCACCAACACAAACAATTGGAATGAGACCATGTTTAAAAGCAGCGAGAGCTTTTTTATTTACTGTTTCATCTGTTTCATTAAAATATTCACGTCGCTCAGAATGACCAATCACGACATGAGTTACACCAATATCACTTAACATAACTGGACTTACTTCTCCCGTAAATGCACCTTCTTTTTCAAAATGCATTGTTTGAGCAGCTACTTTAATATTTGTACCTTCTGTCTGTTCAACTAAGCTTTGTAAATATACAAACGGGGCACAAATAATCGCTTCTGTTTGCTCATTTGTGTCAATATCTCTTACTGATTCAATGAACGACTTAGCTTCTTGTCTTGTTTTATGCATTTTCCAGTTTCCCGCAATTACTTTTTTTCGCATTAGATACTCTCCTTACTCTTTATCGTCTAGTGCAACAATTCCTGGAAGATCTTTTCCTTCCATAAATTCAAGCGATGCTCCACCACCCGTAGACACATGATCCATCTTATCTGCTAATCCAAATTGTTCTACTGCAGCTGCTGAATCACCGCCGCCAATCACTGTATATCCTTTTGTTTCTGCAAGCGCTTCTGCGACAGCTTTTGTTCCGCCGCTAAATGCTTCCATTTCAAATACACCCATCGGTCCGTTCCAAACTACGAGCTTCGAATTAACAATAACATCACGGTAGGTTGCTGCTGTTTCAGGGCCAATATCGAGGCACATCCATCCTTTTGGTATCTCATTTGCTGCAACTGTTTTATTATTTGCATTTTCTTTAAACGCATCCGCCACAACTGCATCTGTCTGAATGTAAAACTTTACACCTTTTGCTTCCGCTTTTTTCATAAATTCTTTCGCTAAATCTATTTTATCCTCTTCTAATAAAGAATTTCCAATTTCATACCCTTTTGCTTTTAAAAATGTACAAGCAAGTCCACCGCCAATTAACAAATTATCAACAATATCTAAAAATTTATCGATCACATTAATTTTATCTTTTACTTTAGACCCACCAATAATAGCTGTAAATGGTCGTTCCGGGTTCGCTAATGCTTTTCCGAGTACTTCAATTTCTTTCTCCATTAAAAACCCGGCAGCTGCAGGAAGTTGTTCGGCTACACCTGCTGTAGAAGCATGTGCCCTATGGGACGTTCCAAATGCATCGTTTATGTAAATATCAGCCATTTCCGAAAAAGCTTTAACAAGGTTTGGATCATTTTTTTCCTCCCCAATCTCAAAGCGGACATTTTCAAGTAATAGCACATCACAGTTTTGTAAAGCGGCAATTGCCTGGGTCACTTCTTCACCAATTACAGTATTTGTTTTTGCAACTTTTTTTCCAAGCAATTCACTTAACCGTTTTGCAACAGGATCAAGTCGTAATTCTTCTACTATTTCACCTTTTGGGCGTCCCAAATGGGTTGCTAAAATTACTTTTGCACCATGATCAATCAAGTGCTGTATAGTTGGGATTGCAGCTTTAATCCGTGTATCATCTGTAACCGTTCCATTTTGCATTGGGACGTTAAAATCTACACGACAAAAAACTCTTTTTCCTTTTACCGTTATTTCTTTTAATGTTTTCTTGTTCATATGAAAAAACCCCTTTACATTTCTTCACGTTGTTACATATCCTTTTCCATTATACGTCAGTCTGTTCCAAATACATAATTTTTATATGGAATAAAAGAAGGTTGGGAAATAACTAAGTTCTTAAATCCATAGTTGAAGGATACTGCGACATAATTATTTAATCATCAATGGGAAGAATGACTCGACCTCCAAGACGTCGAGTCATTCTTCCAAGACGTCGAGTCGATTGTGAACATGTCGAGTCGTTTTCTAAGATGTCGAGTCGATTGCGAACATGTCGAGTCGATTGCGAACATGTCGAGTCGTTTTCTAAGATGTCGAGTCGATTGCGAACATGTCGAGTCGTTTTCTAAGACGTCGAGTCGATTGCGAACATGTCGAGTCGTTTTCTAAGACGTCGAGTCGATTGCGAACATGTCGAGTCGTTTTCAAAGATGTCGAGTCAATTCGCAATATGTGAGTTGTCTCAGACATGGCATTGATACATAACATGTAGACTCTTATGTCGCAGTTTATTTGAGACGGTACAAAGACACTGATAAAAAAATCCGAGCTAATACAAACTTTAATTGAAAAAATTTGAATTATAGTTCGGATTTTTCTATGATTAAAATTCTATTGCACCAGCCTAATTATATTGTGCGTAAGATGTTGACTTTATTATAGTCCTTTTTCTTTTAAAAATTTCGCTAAATCAATACAACGGGAAGAGTAACCCATTTCGTTATCATACCATGAAACTACCTTGACCATATTATCTTCTAGAACCATTGTTGAAAGTCCATCAATAATAGAAGAATGTGTATTACCAACAATATCTGTTGATACTAGCGGCTCAACTGAGTACTCTAAAACACCTTTTAACTCATCTTCGGCAGCTTCACTTAAGACAGCATTTACTTGTTCAACCGTTACATTCTGATCCAATTCTGCAACTAAATCGACAACAGAGCCATCTGGAACAGGAACCCGAATTGCCATACCATTGAATTTGCCGTTTAATTCAGGTAGTACTTTTCCAACTGCTTTTGCTGCACCTGTTGACGTCGGAATAATATTTTCAGCTGCTGATCTAGCACGACGGTAATCTTTATGAGGTAAGTCTAAAATTTGTTGATCATTTGTATACGCATGAACTGTTGTCATCAACCCGCGCTTAACACCAAATTTATCATGTAATACTTTGGCAAGAGGGGCTAAACAGTTTGTTGTACATGATGCGTTTGAAAGAATATCATGTTTATCCGCTTCATATTTGTCCTCATTAACACCCATTACAATTGTAATATCTTCATCTGTAGCCGGGGCAGAAATAATAACTTTTTTTGCACCAGCTTCTAAATGTTTACTTGCATCTTTTCGATTTGTAAAGCGGCCTGTTGATTCAATCACTACTTCAACATCATGATCTTTCCAACCAATGTTGATCGGATCTTGTTCGGAGTACACATGGATTTTCTTACCATTTATAATCAGATCATCCCCATCCACTTCTACCGCTGCATCAAGTCTTCCATGTACTGAATCATATTTAAGTAAATGTGCCAACATATCTGCATCTGTTAAATCATTAATTGCTACTACCTCAACATCATCATTCTTTAATGCTTGCCTAAAAATATTCCTTCCAATTCGTCCAAATCCATTAATACCAATTTTTACAGTCATTTGACTTCCTCCCTATTTTTTGTTTTTTATAATAAATACTTTTTAACAATCTCATTCGCTGCTGCTTCGTCAGTTATGAGCACATCACTTTTGCCTTGTTTCATATAAGAGGCAATTGCTTGAGCCTTTGACTTTCCCCCAGCGACAGTAATAACTTTATTAATTTTCTTTAAATCTTCCAAATGGATTCCAATTGTTCTTACTTTGTGAACAATATTCCCTTCTTTGTCGAAATAATAACCAAATGCTTCACTCACTGCTTGTTCATTAATTAATTGCTGGACAGTATTGGCTGAAGTTTTCCTTCGCTTGGCCATTGTCAGTGCATCACCTATTCCATGTATTACAATATTTGCATGCTTAATTAAATTCAGTGTTTCCATAATCGATTGCTCTTTAATCATAGATTGATACAAATCTTCACTTAAGGGATCGGGAACATGCAATAGTCGGTAGTCCCCTTTTTCAGCCTTCGCCATTTGGGCAACAATAGTGTTCGCTTGGTTCTCTACCTTTTCACCAACACCACCCCTGGCAGGTACAAATAAACATTCAAAGCCTTCCAATGGAACCATAGCATTTGCTACAGCAGCCATGGTTGTTCCTCCAGTAACTGCAATTGTAACGTTATCCTTAATGACTGTCTTCAAAAATTGTACTGTTGCCCTACCCAGTGCTTGCTTTACATACGGTTCTACATCACTATCTCCAGCAACAATAATGACATTTTCAATTGCTGTTTTACTTTTTAGTTTATTCTCTAAAGAAATCAAACCTGAAACCTCACGAATAAAAGAGTGCAGTCGATCGATAATATTTTTCCCCTCATTCGTAATTAACATTCCTTTAGTCGTCATATCAATTAATCCTTGCTCTTGTAATAAGGAAATTTCATTACGAATATATCTTTCCGGCATACTTGTGTGATCGACGATTCCCCTTCTACCGATCGGCTGAAAAAGATGAATCGTATAAAGAACGGTATACCTTTTTTGCATTGTTTCCAGTAAATCTGGGTAGATTATTTTTTGTAGATGAATTAACTCTTTCACAAAAAAACTCCTTTAACGTGAAGGATAAAACTACTGCACTTAAACATCAGGGTCGATTTCGTCCCTGTTGTTATTATTCTGTCCCACTTGGTGTAAAAAAATAAGCAGTGTATAATACTCCTTTTTAAATTCTATCATACACTTTAATGAAAAATCAATCATTTATTTCTATATTTTCTTGTAACGCTTTTTCTAATTGTTTTAAGTTCATTTTTTCACACGTTAAAAATGTATCTTTAATTCGTACAGCCGGAATTAAAAGTTGATACTCCTCCAACCAACTGTCGTTTGTATAAATATCTCTTTCTTCTAATTCGAACGAATAATAATTTTTCAGCATCATGATAAGCGCATAGGCATCGTCACATAAAGAACAATTATGCTTCGTATAAAATTCAAGTTTTACCATGTTTGTCATCCTTACATTAAGTATACTTTATTTTGTTTCGGATTATTTCTATAAAATGCTTAATTATTTTTGCTGTTAAGCCCCAGATTACTTTATCATTATATTTATAGAAAAGTTCTTCTACCTTGCGAGTGCGCCAATCATAATTTTCACCATCTTGGATTAGATGATATGGAAAGTTTGCTTCAGGAACAACTTCTAAATTTACATAATAAATATCCGGTTCTTTTTCAAGAAAAAAGGTGAGTGGAACTGTAAATACTTCTGCAACTTCCGCTTTATTTAAAACCATTTTTTCTAAACTCATGATTTCTCCCGCATATGGATATATTACTCGCCCTTCCGGAGCAACTATATAATCCAATGGGATTACATGCCTAATCGTGGCAGGAGTTATCCCTAACTCTTCCGTTGTTTCTCTAATTGCGCATGCGAGCGCATTTGCATCATTTTTATCGATCCTCCCCCCTGGAAAACAAACATCACCTGGCTGGTTTCTCATTTTAAGGGAGCGTACTTCAAATAAAATATGAATCTCTTTCTCAATTTCGACAAGCGGCAGCAGTACAGCATATTGTTTGAAAACTTTTTGATCCATTATAGAAGGTTGCCGGTTAATTAATTTCTTTAATATAGTTTGAGCATCCACATTATCATCTCCAACACAATCAATTCTATTATACTAAGAGTAAGTAAAAAATGAAAAAATAGCGCCTTCACGAAGGATGTAAAGTATTGATTCAGCGATTTCGTTCAACAATTAAGCGCAAATGTTCTTCAATTCAGCGAATCTAATTTTTATTCAGCGATCTCGACCAAGAATTCAGCGTTTTCTTAAATAATTCAGCGCTTTAATATTTAGGCAGATATTTCCCATTGACATTTTTCTTTTTTATGTGACAATTAATATAATAAAAATTAATATTTTCCTTTAATTTAGTCCCGTGAGGCTAGCAAGGTGAACGACAGATACGTATATCTCTTTTGATATACGTCTATAGTATACGTATGTACAAAACACCTTGTTATCAAGGTGTTTTTTATTGTTCACATGAAGGAGAATAAAAAAGGAGAAAAAACAGATGGCAAAATATAATGAGATTCAAGTTCATGAACGACCACCATTACAACAGAGTGTACCACTAGGAATTCAACATTTATTTGCTATGTTTGGTTCAACTGTGTTAGTTCCAATCCTTTTTGGTGTAAACCCGGCAATCATTTTACTCATGAACGGGATAGGAACAATCCTTTATTTATTCATTACAAAAGGAAAAATCCCTGCTTATTTAGGGTCAAGTTTTGCATTTATTTCGCCAGTACTCGTTGTACTTGGGAAATATAATGGCGAAGAGGGTTTCAGCTATGCCTTAGGTGGATTTTTAATGGTTGGGATCGTTTTAACTATCGTTGGTATCATTATTAAATTTATTGGTACAAGTTGGATCGATGTTTTGTTTCCACCAGCTGCAATGGGAGCAATCGTTGCAGTTATTGGACTTGAACTCGTTCCAGTAGCAGCAGAGATGGCTGGATGGATTGCACCTGCCGATGCCGGTGCTAATTGGAAGATGGATTCAACATCCGCAATTGTCGCTCTATTAACGTTATTAATTACGATTGTATTTTGGGTAACGATGCGTGGATTTTTAAAAATCATTCCAATTTTATTAGGTATTACTTCTGGTTATATTATTGCCTACTTTTTCGGACTGCTTCAATTAGACCTTGTTGGAGAAGCTACATGGATAACAATGCCAGAACTTTATACGATGAAATTTGATTGGTCAGCAGTATTTATCATCTTGCCCGCTGCACTCGTGCTAATTCCTGAACATATCGGTCATTTGTTTGTAACTAGTAATATTGTAGGTAAAGATTTAACGAAAGACCCTGGGTTAGACCGCTCTTTTATTGGTAACGGGGTATCAACAATTATTTCTAGTTTCTTCGGCTCCACACCAAACACTACTTATGGAGAAAATATTGGCGTACTTGCGATTACACGAGTTTACTCTACTTGGGTCATCGGTATGGCTGCAGTGATGGCGATCATCTTATCATTCTTTGGAAAACTTGCAGCACTTATTCAATCGATTCCAACACCAGTTATGGGTGGAATTTCCTTACTTCTTTTCGGAATTATTGCAGCAAGTGGAATCCGGATGCTCGTTGAAGCAAAAATTGACTATTCGAAATCCCAAAACTTAATTTTAACCTCTGTTGTTCTTGTCATTGGCATTAGTGGTGCATCAATCAATATTGGGAAAGTAGCATTAACCGGAATGGGGCTTGCGACTGTTGTTGCAATTATTCTCGGATTATTCTTTAAAATACTAGAGGTACTAAATCTATCGAATGAATAATTTTCAAAATCGGGATAGTCTTTCCAGTATATATAGATTATAATATTTTTAAAAGGAGGGCTTACGAGATGGTAGAAAAGGTTGAAAATGGTCTCTTTGGTGAATTTGGCGGCAGCTACGTACCAGAAGATTTACAAACCGTTTTAGAAGGACTAGCCGAGGCGTTCGAAACATATAAAGATGACCCCGAATTTCAAGAAGAGTTTCGATATTATTTAAAAGAATATGTAGGTAGGGACAATCCATTAACCTTTGCACAAAATTTAACTCAAAAAATCGGCAGTGCAAAAATTTATTTAAAGCGTGAAGATTTAAACCATACGGGTGCACACAAAATCAATAATGCGATTGGACAAATTTTACTTGCCAAGCGAATGGGTGCAACTCGTGTTATTGCTGAAACTGGTGCTGGGCAGCATGGTGTTGCAACGGCTACAGCATGTGCGATGTTTAATATTCCTTGTACAATTTATATGGGAAAACATGATACTGAAAGACAAGCCTTAAATGTGTTTCGCATGGAATTACTAGGAGCTACAGTTGTACCAGTAGAAGCTGGACAAGGAAGACTTAAAGATGCGGTAGATGCGGCACTTGGCGATTTAATTGAAAACTATCAAACTACTTTTTATTTACTTGGCTCTGCTGTTGGTCCACACCCTTATCCGACAATGGTAAAACATTTTCAATCGATAATTAGCGAAGAATCTAAGCTACAAATTTTAGAAAAAGAAGGAAAACTTCCTACAGCTGTAGTAGCTTGTGTTGGTGGAGGAAGCAATGCAATTGGAGCATTCGCAAATTATATCGAAGAAGAAAATGTACGTTTAATCGGTGTTGAGCCGAAAGAAGCTGCATCCATTACCGAGGGAGTTCCTGCTATCATTCATGGATTTAAATGTCTCACTCTCCTTGATGAATACGGTGAACCAGCACCAACTCACTCGATTGCAGCGGGGCTAGATTATCCTGGCATTGGACCAGAACACAGTTTTTTAAAAACGAATGGCCGTGCTGAATATGTAACCATTACCGGTGACGATGCTTTGGAGGCCTTTAAGGAATTGTCGCAAGTAGAAGGAATTATCCCAGCACTTGAAAGTTCCCATGCAATTGCTTATACAATAAAACTTGCAAAAAAACTTACAAAAGATGACGTTATAATTGTTAATTTATCAGGTCGCGGGGATAAGGACGTTGACCAAGTGTTTCAAATGGAAAAATTATAAGAAATTCTGGCAAGATGATTACTTCTTTTCTGCCACATCTTGCCAGTCTTTTTTATGTATAAAATTAACCCCAAATCTGTTCTAACCGTGGTGCATAGAAATCAATTGCTTTTTGATAACTTAACATTTCACTATCTTTAGTCGTCTCCATTAAACATGTAAGCAGTAGTTTCATAGCTGCTTGATGTTCTTGTAAATTATATAGGGTCATCGAATAGAATACTTATATTACCCTGTTATCGGGGAACTGATTGATACCTTTTTCAAAAACATTTTTTGAGTTTTCATAATTTCCAATCGCTCGATATGTGCTCCCCAATCCAATAATTGCTTTTTCCAAGTCTTTCCCTGATAACCCCAATTTTGTTTCCTTTTAATACGGAACAGCTTTTGTTTCCTCTCCTAGCACATCAAAACTCCATGCACATTGAAGTTTACATAAGGATCATTTGAAAATTTTCTTACCAGTTTCATTAATAATCGATTAGATTGTTTTAGTTCTGATTTTTTACGCAACTCTATTGCTCGTTTAATCTCTTCTTTCACGTCTCCCCCTCTTTCCTCGTTCACGATAATTCCGAATTTATATATAACAAGAAATACTAAAAATAATCCATCGCTTCATGTACCCTGAAATAGATTCAGAAAAGCTAAAGATTAAAACGGAATTCCCAAAATTAATAATATATCTAATAATAGCCGTCCCAACATTAGAAAACTTGGCTTATCGCCAAGATTGGCGATATCCTTAGTTGCACTTATGCAGTAGGAAAGTTTCTTTCTTATCTGCCAAAAAAAGAATACAGAAAGCCGCTATAGGAACTCGGATCAACCGAATGTGATTGATGATAGTTTTCTATTTGAGGATCATCATAATAATTAACATCTCGACCATCCAGCATTAGATCACCGCCCTACTTGTTAATTATAAATAGTTAGACTCGTCTAATGTTTAAGAACTAGAATAATTTAATTCCAATTTAGCTTTTCATTTTGTTCGTTGCTGACCGTACCTTACATACCAGCATAAAGGCATTATCAATGTTTCCATTTAATTATAAAACGTATTGATTATTTTTCCTATATAATTCTGTCAACCTGTATTATAACAATTCGCTATAAAAATATTGCAATGGAGCTGCTATTATTATTATAATAGAATTAACATCACTACATAAAGGAGTTAATCTTATGAATTCTGTTATACAACAATTAAAGAACGTGCCAACAACCGCTATTTCTGATGTGCTTAAAGGAATGAACAATATTGATCCTGCTATTAAACCTTTAAAAGAAAATTATAAAATTGCTGGGCAGGCATTCACGGTAAAACTTCCTGTGGGAGATAATTTAATGCTATTAAAATCTCTAAAAGAAGCAAAGCCAGGTGATATTCTTGTTGTTGATGTAAAAGGCGATACCTATCGCGCTATTGCTGGCGATTTTGTCGTTGGGATGATGCAAACATTAGAACTTGGTGGCCTAGTAGTCGATGGAGTAATCCGTGACCTCATCGATATAAAAGCATTAAATTTCCCAGTTTTCTCTAAAGGAACAACGGTGTCCTCTGGCGGAAAAACAGGACCTGGGGAAACAAATGTCCCAATTTCCTGTGGCGGAGCTTCCGTAAATCCTGGTGATATCATCGTCGGCGATGTTGATGGAGTAGTCGTTATTCCACGAGATCGTGCGGAAGAAGTACTGGATGGAGCAAAAGCAAAAATGAAAGCCGATGATGAGCGAGAAGCAAACATCAGTGGAAATAAAGAAGAAATTTATAAATACATCGACGGAATGATTGCGAAAAGTAAATAAAATATAATAAGCAAATAAAATTATAAAACGCCGAACTAAATTCTAATTAAAGTTCGGTTTTTCTTTTGACCGCTTTAGTAAATTTTATCGTTTATTTCCTGGAACTAAGCCATAAAACACTACATGAATGGAACAAATTTACATGTTGGATAACGTAACATCTTGGAGAATGACTCAACATCTTGTGAATCCACTCGACATCCCTGAAACGAATCGACATCCGGAAAACACACTTGTCATTTTGGAGATCGAGTCAGCACCTAACTTAGTGGTGATTTAATCGGTGTAAATGAGTAAAAATATTGTTTATTATTTAAACGAAGATCGATTAAGACAATTAATCATTCACGATTTAAAAGTTAGAACTGTTATCGGAAAGTTCAATAGCGGAAGATAGAAAAAAATCCATTACCGAAAAATTTTAAGACAAAGTAAAGATTATAAGAAAATTGCCTGGTGAAAAGCCTAGAATATAACTTCTAAGCTTTTCAATAATTTAATTAAAAATCTTGCCAGGGTTCAACATATTATCAGGGTCTAACAATCGCTTAAAACTTTTCATTACTTCAACTGCATCTCCATGTTCTTCTCGTTGATATTTCATTTTACCAAGACCTACACCATGTTCACCGGTACAAGTCCCTCCTACTTTAATCGCTTTTAAAACCAGTTTATCGGTCATTCGTTCAGATCGCTCGCGATCTTCTTGATTATCTACATCAAATAAGGATAGTGTATGGAAATTTCCATCACCTACATGCCCTAAAATACCACCATGTAAGCCAGACTCTTCAAGTAAATTTCTTGCATAATGGACTAGCTCGGGTAGTTTAGAGATAGGAACGCAAATGTCTGTACCTAAAAATCGTTTTCCTTTTTGATGTCTAAAAGCATAAGCCATTTGATGCCTAGCTTTCCAAATTTCATTTCTTTCTTCTGTCCTTTCTGCAATATCCCAATGTTCACAACCGAGCTCTTCCATTAGTTCCTTAACTAATACCACTTGAGCCTCTACAGCAGCCTTAGCACCAGCAAATTCAAAAAATAGAGAATGAGCTACCGGGAAAGAGTAGTCACCATATTCATTCACTTGCTTGATACTTGACGCATCAACTAATTCCATTCTCATTATCGGGATATCATTTGCCAACACCGTGTATGCCGCCTCTGCACATTCCTCTACTGTTTTGAATGTGCACCTTGCTGCGATAATATGTTCTGGAATCCCATGCAATTTCAATGTAACTTCGGTAATGATTCCAAGTGTTCCTTCTGATCCAGTAAAAAGTCCAGTCAGATTATATCCGGATGATGATTTTTTCGCTTTTGTCCCTGTATGTATAACACGACCATCCGCCAAGACAACTTCCATATCTAACACTTGATCTCTCATTGAACCATAACGTACCGCAGTCGTTCCACTTGCATTCGTTGCCGTCATCCCACCAATTGTCGCATCTGCACCCGGATCAATAGGAAATTGCAGACCATATCTATTAATCTCTTCATTTAATTGAATTCGTGTCATTCCCGGTTGAACAGTTACAGTCATATCTTTTGGAGAAAAGTCGACTATTTTATTCATTCGCTCTAAATTAACGGAAATTCCTTTTTTAACCGGGATCACTTGCCCTTCAAGTCCCGATCCGACACCATATGCGGTAACAGGTGCTTGAAATTGTTTAGCGACAGAAAGTATTTTAGTTACATCTTCTGTTGATTCAGGGAAACATACAATATCAGGTGTAACTGCTGCATGTGCAGATTCATCATGACTATGGCGGAACAGTTCTGTTTCATTTGTACTTACCTTTTCAATACCTAACTCTTCTTCTAATCGTTTTTTCATAATTATCCCCTTTAGAATTAAATTTATATTCAAGTAAATTTCAGATAACCACGACGATTTTGAAATAACCACGCAATTTACGATTTAACCACGAACGAAATGATTATCCAGCTAAATTGCAATTTAACCACGGAGATTTTCAAATAACCACGCAATTTGCGATTTAACCACGAACGAAAACGTTATCCAGCTAAATTGCAAATTAACCACGGAGATTTTCAAATAACCACACAATTTACGATTTAACCACGAACGAAAACGTTATCCAGCCAATTTGCAAATTAACCACGAAGATTTTGGAATAACCACACAATTTACGATTTAACCACGAACGAAAACGTTATCCAGCTAAATTGCAAATTATCCACGGAGATTTTCAAATAACCACGCAATTTGCGATTTAACCACGAACGAAAACGTTATCCTGCCAAATTGAAATTTAACCACGAAGATTTTGAAATAACCACGCAATTTACGATTTAACCACGAACGAAAACGTTATCCAGCTAAATTGCAAATTATCCACGGAGATTTTCAAATAACCACGCAATTTGCGATTTAACCACGAACGAAATGATTATCCAGCTAAATTGCAATTTAACCACGGAGATTTTCAAATAACCACGCAATTTACGATTTAACCACGAACAAAATGATTATCCTGCCAATTTGCAAATTAACCACGGAGATTTTGAAATAACCACACAATTTGCGATTTAACCACGAACAAAATGATTATCCTGCCAATTTGCAAATTAACCACGGAGATTTTCAAATAACCACGCAATTTGCGATTTAACCACGAAATACTAGAATTATCCACAAACGAAAAAAACATCATTTTATCAATTTAGTCGCTTCAAATATCGTGTCCCCTATTAGTTTTTTCACAGTCTGATATTTTGCAAGTCGTGGGCTTTGACCAGCCCATAAAGACATATATCCTTTATCTTTATTTTTAGCTGCTGCTTTTCTCATCGGTTGTGTCAATGCGTTTTGGATCGGAAATTCAGGTAAATCTTCTTCAAATTCCATCATTATATCAATATATTGATTCCGAATTCCTTGAGCATATTTTCCTGAAAATGCCCTTGTTTCTACAATTTCTTCTTCCACTGCTTGTAAAATTGCTTCTTTATGTATGTGATTAGCGCCACTTTCTTCTGTCACTAGAAAAGCCGTTCCCATTTGTACCGCTTTAGCACCTAGACAAAGTGATGCAGCAAGACCTCTCCCATCCATAATGCCACCTGCTGCAATTACTGGAATCGATACATGATCTACTATTTGTGGAACTAGTGACATCACTCCAATAGAACGTTGTTTATCTTTCAGAAAACTACCCCGATGTCCTCCAGCTTCGTACCCTTGAGCAACGACAGCATCCATACCTAGTTGTTCAATATGGATTGCTTCTTGAACTGTAGTCGCTGTCCCTACTGTACTTATGCCTGCTCGCTTTAGATCATTCATGATTGATTTCGTCGGAACGCCAAATGTAAATGAACAGACCGGAATTTTTTCTTCAACAACTACTTTTATTTGCTCAAAATAATTCTCTAAAAATGACTCTTTTGTAGGAATAGACGTATTTTTCTCCAACTTATACTTTTCCTGAACACTAACTAAAGCCTCATTCGCTGCTTGTATTTTATGTTCGACAAGCGAAAAATCATTTGGGACAAATAGATTAACACCAAAATTCTCCGTTTGTAACTTTAGCTCTTTAACTTGGCTTCGCAGCTGTTCTGGACTCATATAGCCTGCCCCGATCATACCGAGTCCTCCGGCATTAGAAACCGCTGAGACAAGTGAGTTTGTAGTGATTCCACCTGCCATAGGTGCTTGGATAATTGGATACTCAACATTAAATAATTTGGTAAATTGATTTTCAATCATGACAGATACCTTTACCTTTCTTTTAAATTAATACACTTAATTTTATAATAGCTGTTTTACTGTTATGTAACAAGATTAATTGAAAATGTTTACTGCATTACAGTATTGATAATACTAATAATTAATCAAAATTAATGCCGATGAACAGGAGAGGTTTTATGATCAAAATTGCAAGTGCAATTATATTATTTGTAGGGATTGTTAGTGCCTTTATTATAACAGGAGTAATTGTTTTCTTTATTTATCTCATTTCTTTTGATCGAAGACAAAAAAAACATTCTATTCTAAGGAATTACCCACTTCTTGGTAGAGTACGTTACTTTTTTGAAAAAATTGGACCAGAACTAAGGCAGTACTGGTTTATTAATGATACAGTAGGTAAACCTTTTTCAAGAGCAGATTATGAACATATTGTCCGTAATTCAAAGTATAAACGTGATGTTATCGGTTTTGGTTCTAGAAGAGATTTTGAAAAAGAAGGATATTATATTCGAAATGACATGTTCCCAAAATTGGCGGAGGATTTAAAAGTAGATAAGGATATAATTACGTTAACAAATAAATATTTGCTATTACGTGATCCACTCTTCACCCAGAGAAAGGAAAAATTAAAACAAGATAAATCACTTGCCTATCTTTTACATGATGATGATGCAGTAGTCATAGGAGCAAAGACGAAATATCCTTTCATCACCAAGGGTCTTATTGGGATGTCTGCAATGAGTTACGGTTCTTTGGGAAAGAATGCCATTACCGCCCTTTCTAAAGGACTGGCGATGGCTAAAGGATCATGGATGAATACTGGAGAAGGAGGGCTTTCACCTTATCATTTAGAAGGAGAAGTCGATATTATCATGCAAATTGGACCAGCATTATTTGGTGTGAGAGACAATCAGGGAAAACTTGATTTAGCTGAGCTAGAAAGAAAAAGTAAAATACCACAAATTAAAGCTTTTGAATTAAAACTAGGACAAGGAGCAAAAACTCGCGGCGGACATATTGACGCTGAAAAAGTGACACCTGAAATTGCAGAGATACGTAGAGTGGAGGCTTTTAAGCCAATCGATAGTCCCAACCGTTTTTACGAGTTCAATGATCCGGAAAAAATGGGTGAATTCATTTCATTAATTCGGCATACGACTGGAAAACCAGTTGGGATAAAGCTTGTCGTAGGAGGAATTGACAGTATCGAACCGTTAGCAAAATATATGAAAGAAACTGGTGAAGACCCGGATTTTATAACAGTAGATGGCGGAGAAGGTGGGACTGGCGCTTCCTATCAAGAACTCTCTGACAGTGTTGGGCTACCAATAAAATCAGCAATCCCAATTTTAGATGGGACATTAAAAAAATACGGTGTTCGCGACAGAGTGAAAATTATTGCTTCTGGAAAACTATTTACCCCTGACCGCATTGCCATTGCATTAGCTATGGGAGCTGATCTTGTTAACATTGCACGAAGTTTAATGATCTCTATCGGTTGTATTCAAACACTAAAATGTCACGCTAATATTTGTCCAGTAGGCGTAGCAACCACTAACCCAAATCTACAAAAAGCTCTCGTTATCGAAGAAAAAAAACATCGAGTTGCTAATTACATAACGACACTTAGAAAGGGATTATTTCGTATTTCTGCAGCCGCAGGACTAAATTCGCCCGTCCATTTTGAACCGAAACATATTATGTATAAAGATGATCATGGAGTCATCTATCCGTTAGAAAAAATATTAAACGATATTCATAACCAATTAGGCTGGGAAAAAAATCACTGATACCGCGGCAATAGTATTTTTTCATGAAGCATTTAAATGTGACATAAATAAATGTTCCTAATATGATGGTACATCATCTTGTTTCCCTCTTGCAATCAACCTCACTACAATGTATAGTAAATTTATAGGAATAATATATGAAAGTGTGGAGAAATGTCTTGATTGAATTAAAAAATGTTTCAAAAATATATAAAAGAAATGGCACCGAAACAGAAGCATTAAGTGATGTAAATTTGCAAGTAAATAAAGGGGATATCTTTGGTGTTATTGGATTCAGTGGGGCTGGTAAAAGTACGTTAATTCGGCTTGTAAATTATTTGGAAAAACCAACTACTGGAAAAGTTTTCATTGATGGAAATGATTTAAGTACTTATCCAATGAGTGAACTTCGGGTCTTAAGAAAAAATATTGGGATGATTTTTCAGCATTTTAATCTATTAAACTCAAAAACGATATACCAAAATATCGCAATCCCACTTATTTTAGCGAAAGAAAGTAAGCAAGCAATTAAAGAACGTGTGATGGAACTTCTACATTTCGTTGGATTAGAGGACAAAGCTGACAGTTATCCAAACGAATTATCTGGCGGCCAGAAACAGCGGATTGGAATTGCACGAGCCTTGGCTACAAATCCCTCAATTCTTCTATGTGATGAAGCAACATCAGCACTTGATCCACAAACAACAGATTCAATATTACAGTTACTACAAAAGATTAATGAAGAATACAATATTACGATTATGATCATTACCCATGAAATGAGCATCATTCAGAAAATATGTAATAGAGTCGCTGTAATGGAAGAAGGAAAAGTAATCGAAGAAGGTAACGTCTTAGATGTATTTGGGAATCCAGAGCACACTTCTACAAAGAACTTTGTAAGAACAGTGATTCAAGATGAGTTGCCTAAAAGTGTTCGACTAAAAATAAAGCACATTCCGGGAAGCAGACTATTTAAAATTGACTTTAGTGACAAAACTAATACAGTAATCAATGAATTAATAAAAAAATTTAATGTGAATGTTAATTTTATTTATGCAACAATGAATGAAATAAAAGATGATACAGTTGGTCATATGATTATTCAATTAGCTGGTAATACAGTAGAAGAAGCTGTTTTACATTTACAATCATCTGATATTAACGCAAAGGAGTTGGCATAATTATGTTTGCTACTACAGTGACCATGGAACAATTCCTACAAGCGATGATCGATACATTTTATATGGTTGGTTTCTCTTTGTTAATTGGGTCTATCATTGGAATCCCTTTGGGAATTTTACTTGTTGTTACCAGACCAGGTGGAATTATTGAAAATAAATTTATCTTTAGTGTACTAAATCCAATTATCAATATGGTAAGATCTTTACCATTCATTATTTTACTTGTCGCAATTATTCCGTTTACTCGATTAATCGTGCAAACTTCAATAGGTACAGCAGCGGCAATTGTTCCTTTAATTATTTACGTTGCACCATTTATTGCTCGTTTGGTGGAAAACTCCATCTTAGAAGTAGATGATGGAATTATTGAGGCAGCCGAATCGATGGGTGCAACTCCAATGCAGACGATCTGGTACTTCCTTCTTCCTGAAGCATTAGGTTCGTTAATATTAAGTTTAACAACAGCTACAATTAGTTTACTCAGTGCGACCGCAATGGCCGGTGCCGTCGGTGGAGGTGGTATCGGAGACTTGGCGATTAGCTACGGATACGAACGATTTGATTCATTTATTATGCTTGTTACTGTAATTGTATTAATCATTTTTGTGCAACTTATGCAGTCAGTAGGAAACTGGTTAGCTAGAAAAGTAAGAAGAGAAGGATAGATAAAACAAGCATCAAGACAAACATGTGGAGGATTAGAGAAAATGTACTCTCTAATCCTATTTTAATTTTATGAACTAAATAATAACACTTAAAACATTTTTAAGATAACATAAAAAACTGGTATTAAATTCGCCCCAACATTCATTTGTGATTTCACATTACTTATTTGTTAAAAAAACTATTGCTTAAAATTTTAGCATCCTAAAAATGTTGAGAAAACAGTTGTGAAATTAATGATGATTTTTGCTGTAATTTGTTATCCGAATTACTTCGTTTATCCGGTGATAAATTATTTGAATTTCATGGTAGCAGTGTAAAAATATGATAGTATTTAATGTAATTAGATTAATTATGGCTTGTTCTACAAACGAGGCTAACGGAACAAATGAAGGTGAATTAAGTATGAAATTGAGGCAAGAATAGGTCTGTCTTTAAAGGAGGGAACAATCATAGATTCAAATGGTTTTCTTTATGCTGCTAAGATGACCAATACCTTAGCAGAAGAAATTCCAGAAAATAAATGGGATGTTCAGTTGATTAAAGAATTGGGATCACTAAGAAAATTATTTATTCATATCATTCGCGTTAGAGATATTTATAGGGATGGACTAAGAACTGGTATCGTAGAATTTCCAGGCGATCTTCCGTCAAGTGATGGCAAATTAATTGAGCAATTAGATAGATCAATGAATGAACTAGCTTCTGCATTTACACAAGCAGGTAAACAGCGTATTAAAATGGGTGAAGAATATTTATCAACAGTAGAGATGTTAAACACTGCGGTACAACACGAAGGTATTCATCAGGGACAGTACTTTGTTGCCCTTAAACAAGCAAAGATTAATTTACCAAAACAATGGATTCGGGATTGGGATATGTAACCATATTGTTCAGTTATAAGACGCAGTTGTTGAAGAAGCACTGTGCCTGAATCGAGAAATATTGCTGAATAAGACTGACAAAATAATTTACATCTTAACCATGAAAGTAGGAGATTTTGATGTCAATAAAATATGCTCATACAAACATTGTTGCAAAAGACTGGCGTAGATTATCTGATTTTTATATTAAGGTTTTTAACTGCAAGCCTGTATTACCCGAAAGAAATCTCTCAGGTAAATGGCTAGAAAGGCTGACCAATATAGATAATGTTAGTATTAAAGGTATCCATTTATCTTTACCTGGGTTCGAGGAGGGACCAACTTTAGAGATTTTTCAATATTATCCTGAAAATCCTGACAAGCAGTCATCAAATATTAGTTCTCAAGGATTGGGACATATTGCATTTGTAGTAGATAATGTTGAAGAAGTTTTGAACAAGTTAATTGAATGCGGTGGACAGAAATATGGAAGTTTAGAGGAAAAAGAGTATGAGTCTCTCGGAGTATTAACAGTTGTTTATGCAAAGGATCCCGAAGGAAATATTATAGAGATACAGAATTGGAAATAATGAATTGTTATATTCCTCATTTACTTTAGAAACCTGTGCAAAACTGAAATGAGAATTGCGCTTTTTCTTGGATCAAAAGGAGAAATGCATATAATTCCAAAGGGTATTGAGCACAAACTTTATGCGGTAAAGAAATGTCATCATCATGCCGGAGAACCAAAAGGAGCAGTAAATACTGGTGAAACAAACGGCGAATTGACTGCTGAGAATGATGTGTGGGTTTAAAAGTGTTAAAGTATCTTTGTCAGTATTGCTTACCCTTGTTTAATCGGACTTTTCCGCAAACGGGTGCAGTTGTTGTGCGAAATGTTTTTAGAACCATTACAGCAGATAATGGCTCAGAATTCAGCAATCTGTCGGAACAAGGGGAAGGACTTCAAATTGACGTCTATTTTTGTCCCCCCTATGCTTCGTGGGAGCACGGATCAAATGAGCGTCATAATGGACCTATTCGAAGATTTATTAAAAAAGGGCAACCAATTCATTCATATACTGACGAGCAGATTGACGATGTCGAAAACTGGATGAATACACTTCCACAGAAAATACTAGAATATCAAACGCCGATGGAAAAATTTTAGGAAAGACTTATATAGTGGTTTCTCAAAGGGTGTTGCATTTAATATTGCAATTAAGGTAAATTATTTGAATTTCATTGTAGCATTGTAAGAATATGATAGTGTCTAAGTAATTAGATTAATTATGGCATTATTCTACAAACGTTCTGATTGTAGGGAAGTTGTTTATAGAGGATGTTCAAAAAGTCAGCTGAAAATGACACATGGCATTTCTTCGTTGACTTGCTTTTCCGCTACTCACGTATTTAACTGCATACATTCCTTTGCCGGGAGCTACGCCGCCTCGAACAGCTCGGTCTTTTCATCTTTCTAACATAGGAGTTTTGAACACGCACTTATATGTTACAGTAGAGTTATCAATCCATAGGGGGAAATTTAGATGATTCTTGGACTACATCATGCACAAATTACTATTCCGAAGGGTGCGGAAGAAGAAGGTAAACAGTTTTATTGCAATGTATTAGGTTTAGAAGAAGTAGAAAAGCCGGAATCACTCAAGGGGCGTGGAGGATTTTGGTTAAAAGTCGGGGATCAAGACGTTCACGTAAGTACTGAAGATGGTTTTGACAGACTAACAACAAAAGCTCATTTAGCTTATTTGGTAAGTGATATTTCACACTGGAAAAGTGTGTTGGAACAAAAAGATATTCAGTCAATTGAAGGAGTTCCAATCCCTGGTTTTGACCGATTTGAATTCAGAGACCCTTTTGGCAATAGGGTGGAAATGATTCAAGAAATATAAAAAAAATAAACAATCTGGCGCATTTGACGCATTGTGATGTGCCAAAATCAAAGCTAGATTGCAAACGAAAATATTGTGAAGTTAAAAGAAACAATTGAGTTTTGTAAGCCTCAAGTATTAGCCCAAATACATCACAGGTTCACTAACTAAGGATCCGTTCTTGTGTTAAAATAAAATTAAAAGCTTTGGTAATTAAAGGGTGGATTAATTGTTTAAGGGTTACCAGTTAAATTAGTAACCGACATTAATTTTCCATGACTCGAAAATTCATTACTTTAATTAAGAAGAAAGGGAGGTATTTTAATGCTAAAAAGGTTTTCTATGGTGTTCTTAACAATGGTATTGGCTATTGTTGCTTTATTAATAGCAACCAAACACCCAACAGGTCCAAACACTGTTTCATTCGATGAACCAGTTGGATTATTGATATCATTAGGTATGTTAATAGCACTATTTTTACCGCCTTTAATTTTTTCATTTTTTAATAACCTTGCTGTAAAAGTAATTTCCGCTATTTATCAATCCTTTATACTTATTAGTTTTTTAATTATTGTTCCAGTAGGCTTTTTTGTTCCTGCTTTTTCCATAATTATTATCGGCGTTTTAGGTGCTATTGTTACTATTTGTAGTATCATCGTTACTATTTTAGTCGGGTTAAAAAAGAAAAATTCAGCCGTTTAATTCTGCTTAGGAATCGGGCACCTTAATCGAACAAATTGGGTAAAGAATTAGTAACATAACTATAAAATGAATTACAAAAAAGGTGCTAATCGCACCTTTCATTTTAATACTCTTTTCGTTGTTTTTGCACATGAATTAATAGGATAATAGTAATGTGATTTAGTTAGTGAAATTACTTTTTTTATGATCTTTTCTCCAAGGAAACGGAATCCCTTACGTTTATCGCAGATTATTATATACTCATTATCTTATTTCTTCTGGAATAAACCAATAGTCATCTTGGTTATGTTCTTCCATATATGCCTTAAATTCATCAGATTCATAAGCTGCTTTTACGGCTTGAGCCCAATCTGTATCTTTATTTTTCTCATCGACTACTGCAACAAGTTCTAAATCTTTTAATATATCTTCTTGCAGTAAGCTTAAAGATGCATCGACTCCAGATGCATAAACAATACTACCTGGAATAACACCATAATCAAGATCGTCTAAAGCACGTGGAATTTGCGCAGAATCCATTTCTTGTATATCAAGATTAAGTTCATTTTCTACGATATCATTTTGCGTCACTTTTACTAATTCTACATTATCTTCTAATGTAATTAATCCAGCTTTTTGTAATACAGCATAGGCTCTTGCTGCATTTGAAGGGTCTTTCGGAATCCCAATGACATCCCCTTCTTCAATGTCATCAAGTGAATCTTTACGACCTGGAAAAATACCAGTTGGTACCGTCGGGACTGGTGTAATACTTGTTAAACTCGCACCTTTTTCATTATTAAAGTTTTCATAGTAAGCTGTATGTTGGTCAACATTCAAATCAATCGAACCTTCGTCAAGTGCGATATCAGCTTGTAATAATTCCGTAAAATCAGTTGTTTCAACCGTATACCCTTCCTCTTCCAATATAGGTACAATTGCATCAATAAACAACTCACTATAAGGTCCAGGTGAAGTTCCAACTTTAATTGTTGTCTTTTCTTCACCATCTCCTGTTGTTCCAGAACCACAAGCAGCAAGAAATAATGTTGTTAATATTGTAAAAATAAACAATAACCTTGAGACTTTCATTGCGTTTCCCCTTTTTATATGTTTTAAATTCATACTTTACTACTTTGTTTTATATGAATTATGTACTATAATACAGGGCACAAGATAAAAAGTCAATTCAATTTTATGAAACCCCCAAATGTATCCATCTAAACTGCTTTAACATCCAATTTATGTAACCGTTATTTAGATAGTCATTTATAATGGTTATGATAAAGAATGGTCTCTTTTTAAAATAAGACTTCCTAGAAAAGACAAGAGACTAAGACATAACATAGAGAATCCAAATTTCTTCAATTGTATTAGTACGTATGGACTTTTATATGGGTCTCTTTTATAAATTTTATTGTTTATTCCATAGACTGTGCAGTTAAGTTTGAATAGAAAAAGTTCTACCGCTACGCAAATACACTCCGCTTTCCACAGGCGGCGGCCTTAGCCTTCCTTGTGCTACGCGACTTTAGTTGTCTCACCTAGATGATCTTCTATTTGAAGCGTTTGGACGAGTTTAATGATCAAGGAAGATACTGCGAAGCCTTTCTTCTCGTGGGAGTCTACGTGTATTTCCTTTGCTGAGATCTGTGTACGGTAATAACGCTAAACAGCTTGAAATAACTACTATCATAATGGGTGATTGGAGCCGAAGGGCAGTCAACTCCTGGTCGGCTAAAAGCGGTCACGTTCTCTGACCTACACTGACAACTGGGACGGACGTCCTGTCCGTCGCAGGAAAAGCACGTGTCTGAAGACCCCACAGGGTTTTCTTCCGAGGTGGGCTGAGGTTCCTGAGGTCGTGACTAAGGATGCGCGAACTGCCTGGAAGAAGAAATCACGAAGCTGTTACCGGGGTTTAAATTTTCATAACTGCACAGTTTACTTCAACCTACGTATTAAGGACAACGGTCGAAATAGTAACCTTCTACTCTAAATTACCTATGCTGTAATCGTTCGTCTTTAGAGCTTAAGGTTTTTGTTTTGTCCATGCCTCTATTATGTAAAGTATTCAATTTTGGCTTCTGGAAAGTATTTATGCACATAACTACCTAACGTATCTTTTATCTCTTCTTGTTCATCATCTTGATACACATATTTCCAAATTCCATATCTGCCCCATTTCGTTTTTCGCTTTGATTCATCTAACTCCAATTTTGTCATTGGATAATTTTCTTGTATTACTCTTTTCGCAGGCTTTGTAAATCGGTGTTGAATCATTTCAAATGTTAAATCTTTACGGGTGTGAGCAGGTAAGGAAGCATCTAATTTTTCAAACATTTCCCGGTACCCTTCCTTCCAACCGTCATGTAAATAAATTGGAGCAACAATAAACCCAAGTGGATAGTCGGCTTCAGCTACTTTAACTGCTGCTTCAATTCGCTCATGAAGTCTAGATGTTCCTGGTTCAAAATACTTTATTATATATTCATCATTTATACTGAAGCGAAATCGTGTTTTTCCTTGATGATCTGCATCTAATAAGTGATCCACATGTGCAAATTTTGTTACAAACCTCAGTTTTCCATGTTCAGACTTCCCAAAAAACTCTATTGCTCTCTTTAAATTATGTGTTAAATGATCAACACCGACAATATCCGACGTACAAGAAGCCTCAAATCGTGTTGTTTCAGGAGCTCGTTCCTCCATATAATCTATTGCAGCTTCAAAAATTTCATCGACATTAACATACGTACGAATATATGGTTTTGACCCCATCGTAGTTTGTAAATAACAATAATGACAATGTCCCATACAGCCTGTTGCTAATGGGATTGCATATTCTGCAGAAGGTTTCGAGGTATCAAATTTTAACGTTTTACGAATCCCGATAACAAGTGTAGACTTAGCTATACGGTATTTTTGAAAATGATTTTCACCTGGTAAGTTTCTAATTTGATTATGAGAAGTTGTTTCTCGTACCTCAATATTCATATTCTTAAATTTTGTTACTAATTTTTGTGCTAGCGGATACTCCATCGCATTTGGTTCAACGTAAACAAGCTGAGGTACAAATGGTTTAACCATAAAAACCATCCATTTCTGGAGAACTAAATGCTTCTTTATAAGCTTCTTCCGCCTCTTCTTCTGATTTGAAAAGCGCAAACTCATCGGACAAAGGAAAATAATTATCGTGCGCAAACAAAGCTAATTCATTTGGTCTTTCTGGATTTTCGACGATTGCTGCTTGCTGAACTTGCGCAACATCTTGGGCATGTGGATTACGAATAATCATATAAACTATTTCACCAGCTTGAAATTGTTCCATTTTTATCACCTTTTAAAATATAGTCATTATAGTATGGATTATTGAAGGTGAATTATGAAAAAATGATTACAAATATACAAATTATATTTTTTTAAATAATCTATCCCATACTTCAGATGGGACCATACCGTTTGCTTCTACTGTTCCATCTTTCTTTAAATAAATTTCCAGCCGATCAGGTAAATTTACTAAATCTGCTTCCAACGCTTGATAACGATCGGTTAAAAAGTGAAAGCGTTGATTCGTTGACCCAACCCATGGACGATGCTTTTCTAATTTATCACGTTCAAACGGCCCATCGATAAAAAGATCTGTTACATCATACAAATCTTTCCATCCAGGTTTGTTCATCTTTTCTAGTTGTTCTTTATAATATCCACTAAAGGTCATCACGCTAAGTCCATCAGCTTGTGCTCGACTCCCAATCTCTGCAAGTGCCTCCGCTTGTTCAAAAGGTTCACCACCAAGAAATGTTATTCCTTCAATATTTTTTTCATTTTTACTTTTCATAATCATTTCCCAAATCGCATCGACAGATATACGGGTACCTTTATTAGGATTCCATGTCCACGGAACCCCACATCCTTTACAATGGATGGGACAACCTTGTACCCATACACAAGCACGACGGCCAGGACCTTCTGCCGTCGTTAATGGTAAAAATCGATGAAGTTGTACTTCCATTACTTATCCACTAACCTTTCTGGATGTTTTTTATTTTCTCAAAATCTTGCTTGATTCAATCAATAACAGTTTTTAGTAATCAACAACTCTTCCAGTTTGTTTTCTTCTTTCTAGTTGCTGTTGATCTGGTTTATGCTGATTCGACTTATTTTGTATGTTGTTATCATTTTTACGTTTATTTCTTAATTCTTCATCCGAAAAAACAATATATGGTTTCGCTTTAATTAAGACATGTGGCTTCACGTTTAACGAGTTTACTAAATGAGTATACGATGTAAATGCAGTAACTTTATTTCGAACGATAATAATTTCTTTTGCCATAAAAGATCCCACAGACGGCAACTGCTTTAGTTGTGCTTCCGTTGCACTATTTATGTTAACAAAGGTTGGATGCTTTTGGGCTTTCTTACGGCTTTTCTTTCGTTTCATCGGGTATTTAGTTGGAGCAGGCTTTGTAGATGGCGTAATAGTACTACGAGTTCGTATTTGTTGGTTTCTTCTTGGTTGCACCATTAAAGATGGCATTTTATCAGGTGCAATTTGCCTTGCTAATAGTTGCAAATATTCAATTCGTGCCAAAAAAGCTTGAACAAAAGCGGCGATCCAGCCCATTATCACAAGACTTACTGAAAGATCAAAGACAACATGTTCTTCATCAAATTGCCCATCAACTATAAAAAACTGAACAACGATTAGTAAATAAATAAATCCAGAAATTAGCCACTTCATTTTTTTTGCTCGTGCACCAATATAAAAAAAGCTAATATAAGAAGAAAAACCAAATGGAAAAAGGAGCCAACATAACCAAATAGATCTGGACCATTCCCATTTTTTTCCGAAAGGAGTTATTGGATTCATTGTCCTTAGTCTCCTTTAACTTCCATTTGTTGTTCAACCGGTGTTTGCTCTTCTTGATATTGCAACTGTTGTGCAAGTAAAAACTCCTCGGTATATTTAGAATCTACTGTTTCAGCATCCAATAGGCTTTCTAGAATTTCCACATAGTCCAAACATTCTTCATCATTCATTCCAATCGTTTTTGCACGAATTTCACCTGTGGCAGTTATCTCCAATCTTATTTTTTTCTCCATTCTCCTACTCTCCTACCTGGAATGTTAAAACAATTGTGTCTTCCTCATTCCGTTTTTCAGATTCAAGTATTAATCCTTCATTTTTAGCTCGTTCTACTAATTTATGATATGTTTTTTGTTGTACGATTCTCGTATATTCTTCATGTGTATTTTTCACAAATTCCTCGGCATCTTTTAGAGGAATGTCTTTATGAAAAACAGCACTAATTGTATCATCTTCTTGGCGTTGAAAAACTATTTCGACATTCCCTAGCGTTGATTCAATCTGCCTTTTATCAAGCGAGACATTACATCCACGGTTTTTAAGGGCTTCTGTTAAGATGTTTTCATCTTTTAAGTTTGTATCAATCTTATAGTAAATTCCTTCTTCAATCTTATCTTGCAAGGCATACGAAACAACAGATGAAGCAGCAATTGCAATCGGAATTAAAGTCAATGATAAACTCAAATTTCTTCCTCCTTTAGTTTAAAAATCTAACATTCTTCCCCCACGTTTCGAATGTACATCACTTGCATCTTCTGGAAGGGATTTTTTCTCTTCCTCCGCAACTTCTTCGTATTCTCTTCGATCATCGCGAAGTGTAGCAGTAACTGCGCGAACACTTGCCCATTCTCGTAATCTTTTAATTTCTTCCGCCTGTGTAATCGATAATGGAACAATTTCCTCAATTGCTTTTTCAAGGTCTTTTACTTGTAATCCACGATTTTCAGCATACGCTTCAAATAACCCAATAATAACAACTTGTTCAATTTCAGCACCGATAAATCCTTCTGTCAATTTAGCAAGATGCTCATATGTTTCATTCGTGAGTGGAAATTCACCTCTAGCTTTGTCTGATTGCAACCGTTTTTCAATATGAATTTTAAAAATTCCTTTACGTTCTATTACAGTTGGGAGATCGACAAAAAATATTTCATTGAACCGCCCTTTACGTAAGAACTCAGGTGGTAAACGCTGAATATCATTAGCAGTTGCAACAAGAAAGACAGGTGCCGTTTTATCTTGCATCCAATTTAAAAAAGTTGCAAAGATTCTTGAGGAGGTTCCACTATCTCCAGATGAACTTGTTCCTGCAAGTCCCTTTTCAATTTCATCAATCCATAAAATGGATGGTGCAATAGCTTCAGCTGTTTCAATCGCTTTTCGCATATTTTCCTCACTACTACCTACAATTCCACTAAAAATTTTACCCATGTCTAGTTTTAAAAGTGGTAGTTTCCACAATGAACTGACTGCTTTGGCGATCAAACTCTTTCCACATCCAGGTACCCCTGTAATTAATAATCCCTTAGGTGCAGGTAGTCCATATTCACTGGCCGAATCCATCCATGAATTGTTTCGTTTTTTAAGCCAACGTTTTATATTTTCAAGCCCACCGATATCTTCCATGCTCGGATCCTGGGGTATGTACTCTAAAATTTCATTCTTTTTAATAATTTGTTGTTTCTCACTTAAAACATGTTCTACCGTATTAATATCTAGTCTTCCGTCCATAACCATCGATAAAGCAAATGCATTTTCTGCCTCTTGAATGGTAAGTCCAAGAGCGGCTTTTACAACTAGCTCCTTTTCTGCATTCGATAAGTCGACAGTAATACGCGGATTATTTTCATTTAACTTTATCATTTGATCCAATACTTTTTCTATCTCTTCATACGTCGGTAACCCATATTCGACAATCATAATATCTTTTTGCAGTTCCATTGGAATATCAAATGTCGGTGACACAAAAATAACATTTTTCGGATTCGGATCATGTTCAATGACAGACACTAAATCGCGTATTCGGCGAACTACTGCGTGATCTGTCTGTCCACCGTGACCTAAAAATATATGAAAATCTTTTAAAATAATTACAGCAGGTTCATCAATATTTTCAATTTGATTAAGAACTTGTATCGGTTGTTTGTATTTACTAAGTGAAGTGTCTGTATCCGAAAGCAATCCTTCCGTTACACTCCATGTATAAACTTGTCGAACTGTTTTAATCTGTTTTTTATCTGAACAGATACGTTTAATATCACGAATTAACCGTTCTTCTTCCCACGTTGTAATCGATAAAAATGAAAATCTTGCTCGTAAATAATGAGCAAGTCGCATTGAAAATGATTTTTCCACCACTCGTTCCACCCCATTATGTGCTACATTCTGTCATTTTCTTTATATTAATTATATAAGAAAATTAAGCACATTTCATCCGGGCTAAAAGAACCATTTTTCGTACGTGCGCCGTGTTTGAATATTTTTATATAAGAAAATAAGCAATAATATATAAAGATATCCAACAAAAAAACCTGTAATCACATCTGTAAGATAGTGTACATTAATAAAATATCTACTCGACCCTATTAATACAATCAAAATACCGAAAAAAATCCGAATGCTTAACTTCTGTTTTGGAAATCGTTCGCTTAAAAAATATGCTAATAATCCGTAACAAACAATGGAAGTAACTGCATGTCCAGAAGGAAAACTAAACCCGAGAGCATCAAGTTCTTTTGAAATACTAGGACGTTCTCTAGCAATAAGGTGTTTAATAAAACGATTCAACACCGAAGCTCCAAGTGTTCCAAAACCAAAAATAATGGCTGGAAAGACTTTTTTGTAAGCAATCCATAATATAACCATCATGACAATAACAAACGGGAAGACAAAAGACTTGCCACCAAGCTCCGTCATACCTCGAAAAAAAGTATATACTCTCGTGCCTGCAACCTCTTCAACCAACCCTCTCGTTATTTGGTCTGTTAGGGGGACTTTTCCATGTTTAAGTTCTAGAATCCAAATGATAATAGCAATTAACCCGATTGTTAAAACGGTTATATGTATACTATTTCTTTTCATATAAAATTTCCTTTCATCATTTTACAAGTAGAAGCTTATCTACTAATAAATTTAGGAATTTATCGTTTTAATATTAAACTTAATATTAAATTTCCGTTTCACTAGATAATTTGTTACATAAGATGCACTTTATATGGTAATCTTAAATATAGTTATAGCATAGTATGCTAATAAAAATGCAAGCAAATACAAAACAGAAGAAAGGAAAATTAAACATGATAAGTAAAGAATTTACCGTAACGGGAGAAACAGGATTGCACGCAAGACCAGCTACACAATTAGTACAAGTTGCGAGCCGCTTTTCATCAGACGTCGAATTGGAATATCAAAATAAAAAAGTAAATGTAAAATCAATTATGGGTGTGATGTCGTTAGGTATCGCACAAGGTGGAAAATTTACCATTATCATTGACGGGCATGATGAAGAGGAAGCAATGAAAAATATTGAAGAATTATTTACTAAAGAAGGGATAGCTAACTAATGTCATTAAGCTTAGAAGGCATTAGTGCATCAAGTGGTATTGCATTTGGAAAAGCTTATAAACTAATTAAACCTGATTTGTCCTTCGAAAAAAAGCTAGTTAAAAATAGTGATTTTGAAATCACTAAATTACATAATTCTTTAAAGAAATGATAACTACCAAGTAGAATTAGTAGCAAATATTGGTTCATCAAAAGATTTAGAACAAGTTAAAGTCAATGGTGCTGAAGGTATTGGACTATACCGGACAGAGTTTTTGTACATGGAAAGAACATCTTTGCCTACTGAAGAGGAACAATTTGATGCATACAAAACTGTATTACAGGAGATGAATGGGAAACCGGTAATTGTTCGGACGCTAGATATTGGAGCAGGATAAACAGCTACCCTACTTAGATATGCCAAAAGAAATGAACCCTTTTTTAGGACTTCGTGCAATTCGATTTTCCCTAAAATGACCATCTTCAGAACACAATTGCGTGCTTTAATCCGGGCCAGTAACTACGGAAACCTAAAAATTATGTTTCCAATGATTGCAACATTTGATGAATTTCATGAAGCAAAACGAATTCTTATTGAAGAGAAACAAAAACTCCAAAAACAGAATTTACCTGTTGGGAATATGGAAGTCGGAATTATGGTAGAAACTCCGGCTACAGTAATGCTGATCGATCAATTTGCTAAAGAAGTAGATTTTTTTAGTATCGAAACTAACGACCTCATTCAAAATACATTTGCAGCTGATCGTATGAATGAACATGTAGAATATTTATACCAACCATACTACCCGGTAATTTTACGCTTAGTGAAAATAGTAGTTGATGCAGCACTCGCTGAAGGTAAAGGAGTTGGAATGTGTGGATAAATGGCTGGAGATCCAAAAAGCAATTCCACTCTTATTAGGACTTGGACTAAATGAGTTCTCAATGAGCGTATCCTCAATACTTCCAGCTCGAAGCCAATTGAAAAAAATAAACAAAAAAGACATGGAACTTTTAGTAGAAAAAACACTTTTAATGAAACCAGCCGATGAAGTGCTCAAACTTTTAAAAAAACATTTGAAACAGCTCTTCCGATTTTAAAGAAGAGCTGTTTATTTAGCAGATTAATATAGTGACTTCTGTTTATTTTTTCTTCCCGTGGTTAAAACAAATATTGTGTGGTTATTTCCGATTTTTCGTGATTAAAATAGATATTACGTGGTTATTTCGTAATTTTCGTGGTTGATCGCGCATGACGTGGTTATTTTCACTAGTTTCTAACGAGATCAAAGGCACACGGGGCTCTTCTCACTACTTTCAAATGAAATCGAGGCGCGGGATTCCAATTCCCCGTGATTAAAACAGATATTTTATGGTTATTTCGCAGAATAGCCGATTAACAAAAAACTAATACTTTGGAATTTGCATAAAACAAATTTCTCCAAAACGAAGAACTTAAAGGGCACCTTCCCGGCGCAGCTTTGAGCAGCGGAAAACCAAGCCAACGAAGAAATTCGCAGTGTCATTTTTACCGGACTTTTTGAACATCCTTTATATGTTAAATTCCTTTGTACTAAGCGTAAACTCTTCCAACGCCTCTTCATCAACCTCATACCCAATTCCCGGCTTTGTTGGGACATTAATGACGCCATTTTCGACAACTACTTCCGGCTCAATAATATCCTTTTTCCAGTAACGAGAAGATCCAGCAGTATCACCAGGCAACGTAAATTGTGATAAGGTTGTAAGTGCAATATTATGTGCACGACCTACGCCTGCTTCTAACATGCCACCACACCAGACGTCGATGCCTTTTTCTTTGCAATAATCATGAATTCGTATTGACTCCGTTAATCCACCGACACGTCCGATCTTAATATTAATGATTTTACAGCTTCCTAGTTCAATTGCTTTTCTAGCATCTTCAAGAGAGTGTATACTCTCGTCCAAGCATATAGGTGTTGTCATTGCAGCCTGCAGTTTCGCATGATCAATAATATCATCATGTGCGAGTGGTTGTTCAATCATCATTAGATCTAAGTCATCTAATTTTCGTAAATGATCGATATCATTTAATGTATATGATGAATTTGCATCAGCCATTAATTTCGTCTCTGGAAATACACACCGCACTTCTTTTAGAACATCGACATCATATCCCGGTTTAATTTTTATTTTGATTCGTTTATACCCTTCTTGTACATAATGCTCAATTTTTCTTAGTAGATCGTTTACAGTCGGCTCGATACCAAGGCTAATTCCGACATCAATTGCTTTTCTTTTTCCACCTAACGCTTCTGCTAAGGAAATATTTTTTTGTTTTGCATACAGATCCCAAACCGCACCTTCAAGTGCAGCTTTTGCCATATTATTTCTTCTAATTGGGTGAAACAGATCAAACACCTCATCTGGATGGTGAATTTCGTTATTTTTTAAAATAGGTATAAGAAAGTCAGTCATTATATGCAAATTTGTTTGCACGGTTTCTTCACTATACCATGGACTTGTAAATGCAACAGATTCGCCAAAACCTCGCTTACCACTTCCATCTATCATTTCGGTAATAAAAAACTCTTTCTCCTGAAACGTCCCAAAACTCGTTGAAAATGGATCATTTAATGACATTTTTAAATGATGTAGTTTGATCTTTTCTATAAATAGTGTCATCTCTTTCCCTCCAAAATTATTTCGTGAATACATAGAAACTAATTAAATTTTCGTTCATATCTACAAATAAATCTGTCGCTTGATATCCTGCAGCGAATAATTGCTGGAAAATTACTCTTGTTTGATATCGCCATTCTTTTGCCAATTCAAAATCTGTTCGCTTCATCGTTTGAATATCCCGTGGTATTGCGACAAACCACTTGTTTGCCGATAATGTACCTGTTACTTCCGATGCAATCGGTTTGCCGAATTTGTCTGCCGTAAGCAACACTTTCCCCGTATCCAATGAGTGATTTTCATGCTTCTTTGTAGACTTATTTAAGTCCCATTTAACTAGAATCCGATCTGTTGGTAAACCTTGATTTAATTTATCATTTAAATCCCCATAATGATTAGCCTGATAAACTGCACCAATCGCTCCTAATTTATGCAAATTAAGATAGGCATTTTTACTTTCCAATGGATCAAATGTCCACGTAATCATGTCATATCCTTTGCCCTTAGCAAGTTGTGCCTGCTTTAATTTCATTTTGACTCCAAGATCAGCTTTTCTGTATTCTGGTAAAATACCGAGCATATGTGAGCATAGATAGATAGAGTTGCTGTCAAATCCTGCAAAACTGTATAAAAATCCAACCATTTTTTCCCCAGAATAAGCTCCGAGAATAATGCCGCCATTTTTCATAGCTGTAAACGTCTGATGAATGGGAATTGACGGCATCTCCCAAACCGCACGTTCAACTTGTTGCAACTGATGCAATTCTTCAATTGTTGTTATTTCACGGATTTCAATCGTTTGTATGATTCTCATCTCCCTTAAGACTGCGCTTTTGCCGTATTAATTAAGACATTTGATAAAATTTCAATCGATTTTGGGATTGATTCATGATTAAAAGTCATATCTGGATGGTGAAGACCGGGAGCTAAATCACAACCAATGGCAAGCATCGTCGCTTTTAAGTCTGGACGCTTTATTGTATAAAAATGAAAATCATCCCCACCGGTTGTTTCAATAATCCGTGCTAAATTATCTTCTCCCACACTATCAATAATCGCTTTTTTCATTTTTTTCACAGCATCATCATTGATGATCGCCGCTGCAACATTTGAAACTGTTTCAAGCTTAATCTTTACCTCATGATATTCCGCAAGCATCTCACTGATCTTGTGGATCTGATTCATTAATTCAAACATAGCCTCATTCGTTTGTGCACGAATATCGATTGAAAACGTAGCACTTCCTGGAATAATGTTGATACTTTTTCCACCTGATTGAAAAGAAGTCAATTTTGCGGAATAAGGTACCATCGGGTTAAGTTGAATTTGATTTAAATGTTGGTAAAATTCACTCCCAACTTGGATAGCGTTTGCAGTTAAATGAGGTCTTGCGCCGTGGGCATCCTCTCCAATAATTTCGCCTTTCATAAAACAGGCAGCACCATGACGAATCGCCGGAGCGAATTTACCATGCGGCAACTCTTGAATAGGTCTTACATGCATTCCATATAAATAATCTACATCATCTACGATCCCTTTTTTAACTAGCGCTAAAGCTCCAGTACCCTTTTCTTCAGCAGGTTGAAAGATAAACCGAAATGTACCTAGAAGGGGTACATCACTGCGAAGTAGGTTTAAAATAGTTCCGATTACTATCGTCATATGTGCGTCATGCCCACAAGAATGATTAGCTTGAAACTCTCCATCCACTTCTTGCCATAAGGCATCAATATCTGCCCGTAATGCTACAACAGGTTTACCACTTCCTATTTCAACGATAAGTCCAGGGATATCATCAAACGTAGTAATTTTACAATTTTCCTTTTCTAAAAGGGACTGAATATAGTCAGTTGTGTTAAACTCCTGCCAACTAATTTCTGGATTGGCATGTAGATGTTGAAAGATTTTTTGTAATTGAGGTGTTAATTTTTGAATCGTTACATTCATAAATATGCTCCTTTTTATTACATTAAGCCAATTAAAAATTCTTCACTGACCGATTATATTAATAGAAGGTCTATATTATATCGTATCGTTTTCTTAACAAAAATGAAACCATGGAGAAGTCTTTAATCAAGTAGGCAGATAATTATTTTTAATAATTTTTCAACAAACATCCATTCAGATAACTTTTATATTAATAAGATAATAGAGAAGGAAGGAGGGAGGAAAATGAACCAAGTTTCCTTGCTTTACCTAGCCTGTATTCTAGCTGGTTACGCATTAGCTAATCTACCAACTTCTGCGGTAATTACTCCTGAATTGTCAAATATCTTTACCATTATTGGTGGACTTACCATGATTGTATTTGCAGTTGCATTAATCATTCAAGGAGTAAGGGCAATTATAGGGAGATAAAGAAAAGAGAGAAAAATTGAGACCGAGTAATTACTCGGTCTCTAGGGAATACGAATATATTTATTTTTTACATACTTCTACGTTTACGGCTACGTTTTTTACCATCTTTTTCTCCTATTTCTTCATAGAATTCGTGATCATGATTCCTCGCAGTTGCTTTTCCCCCCTTTTGACCTACTACTTCGTAAAATTCTCGGTCATGATTCCTAGCTAGTAATGGACGTGTTGTTTACGATTTAATTCGTTATGGAAGGAAAACAGATTTCACTAAAAACGAACCTCAAAGTAATATAAAAATTAGAAATAAAAAAATGATGTTATCAAAAATTTTTGTTTCATTTTAAGGTGAGCGGGTATTGCTTACATAAGTCAACTTTGCAAAGTTTAATTGCAGAATTCTGCAAAATAAAACAGCAAGGAATTGTTTTCTCTAAGGAGGAATTACACTTGAAGCCTAAGGTAAAAGAATTTACGAATGACCAAGCTTTAATTACAGAAGTTCAGGAACTGACTGCAAGAGGAGTTGACAGAACAGATATATATGTTTTGACTCATGATGCCGATCGAACAAATCGACTTGCAGATAATGCTAATATTAATACGATTGGAATTGAAGAAGAAGGTATCGGTACAGCTGTAGGGAATATATTCCGAAAAAAAGAGGACGACCTTCGAGAAAAATTACAAAATATTAGGGATAACTGCTTTTGAATCGGAAGAACTTGAAGAAAAAATTGATCAAGGGAAACTGTTATTGTTAAGAGGCTTTTTATTGAAACGTTTTCCTTCAGATTGAGCTTTCGTCTTATCATTATCATCAAGCCAATTTTTCAGATTAGATTGATAACTACTTACAATACCAAAAACTTAGAAATAGGAGATCTTCTAAAGTAACTTGGGAACTTATAAAAATTTGATAGTAAAATCATATTTAAGGAAGGGGTTATTATTTCTTGTTTGATGAATCAGGCATTCTACGACTCTTGTAACTACCGTGGGATGTTATTTTTGAGCTTATTGTTTTTGTTTGTTTCATCGGAACAACCCTCCCTTACTCGGCTGAATCATAATATTCTATTTAATTGGATTTAATGGAATCAATATTAAAACAAACTAGAGAGCAACCCGTTCCCCTCGTTTAATTATCTTTCTGGATATTTATAAGCCAAATACCTTTGAATTCATCCCAAGATTCGAAAACCTTCCTCCGAGAGATATTTCAACAGAACCGAACCACCCAATGAATGGCCGATAAGGATCACCTCATCGTCCAATAAAACGAATTCTTTTTCAAGTTGAGCTTTCCAAGCGAGTACTTGGGGCTTTCTAGATCAGGCATTTTTGGATCTAACAAGATGTATTCATCACCGACGCCTTTTGTAAATATGCCTTCAGATCGCTGCTTCTTTAGTGATGGCTTTGGGAACCCGCATTGTTTCTTCATACTATTAACTCTCCTTCTCCTGTTTTATGGTCAAAAATAGCCATTTTATCTCAAAGAATTGCGCCCGTTCATTGAGATAGGAGCGTTATATATAATCAATAAAAGAATCTTCCTTTATATAACCATAAACCTTTATAGTATCACTTAGTACCTCACCTGGAACGTGTATCTCCTTAAGCATTTTAATTACTTTATTTTTTATTTCTTCACTTTCAGCCTTAATTTCTAACCATTCAATTGTTTTATAGCTTTCCCTATTTCCATTTAGTTTAAAATGGTAAAACCATTCTGCATCCCAATGACTAATATATTTAGTATCAATATCTTTTGTCCGCCAATAGATAAGTTCCGGAATATCAATCATTGCTAACCAAATTTCTTCCCATTTTGTATCATTCATTAAACTTTGGTATCCAGCAAACCCCATTATACCTCTCCCCAATTTTATTCTTGTCAATTGTAACATCTCTGGACAGCCAAAAGTTTTTGTCGGAAAATTGTCAAATAGAAAAATAACCCAATCGTGTGATCTATGATATCCTGAAGGTTGCTTAATACCAGAAAGGAGATCAAGATCGCAGAAAGGATTATGCTATTAGTTTACCATATTTCGGTGCGATTGACCATACTGTACTAAAATAAATTGATTCTATCCTACATAATTTTCGTTCTTGCTTTTCCAGAAGTGCTACCTACCTTTGTTTTTTTTCATTGTCGGTCTTATGTTGCGTTCAGACCATTTGGGTGTGACTTCTATCATCCGTGATTTGTCCTTGAATTCCCGTACCTATGAAAGCCTAATTTATTTCTATCGTTCTTCTGCGTGGTCGCTGGAATCCCTTCGTCAAACGTGGTTTCGGGTTGTGAAAAAAGCAGCTCCACTTTCTAACGTCAACGATATGGTTGTGCTCATAGGCGATGGGATGAGACAATCCAAGGAAGCCCGTCGGATGCCTGGTGTTAAGAAACTTCATCAGGAGTCTGAAAACTCTTCTAAAGCGGAGTTTGGTCATCTGTTTGGTGCCATTGGCATTCTGATGGGAACTCCACAAAAGTGGTTTTGCCTACCCTTGTTTATGAATTTACAGGATGGTGTTAAAACCATTTTCGGCTGGAATGATCCATGTGAGCTACAGGAATCTCATGTCGTGCAGATGATTGATCATGGCTTTATCGCTGCCAAAACATTTGGAAAGGCCTTACTTCTACTGGATCCACTTTCTATCTGTCCCTGCGCTGGAGCGCTTGAACGAGTAACGTACTTCCAAAATCACTTCCATTCCCGGTACAGAATTGAAACGTCATTTGGGAGAATTACATAGCCATGATCTTGAAAACGTATTGAATATGTGTAGAAAATTATTTTAATGTTTAGTTATTAATTCAATAGAGCCATTCAACGGAATAAGCCGCGTTGAGGTTGACTTAAGCCAAGTGAGGGGATACTTTTTATAAAAAGGTAATTTGATTAAGGATTGGTTATTGTGGCTATGTTTGTATTGCTTTATTTAATGGTGAAGACTTCTGATGATATACAGTTACCTGTAAAATGTGACCGCTTGCCAAGATATTAAAGTTAATAAACGTTAAAAATACACTAAATGGTAGTATAAAAAGATTTATGAAGGGAAGCTTAATAAAAAACAATACTAAAGTTAGTGGGAGTTAGATATGATGATTAAGGACAAAGTTGTACTTATTACAGGCGCAGGGTCAGGAATTGGTAAAGTAACAGCGCATAAATTTGCTGCAGAAGGAGCAAAAGTTGTTTGTGCAGATATAAAAAATGCAGAAAAAACAGCTGATGAAATTCAAAAAGAAGGTGGTACATCCATTGGTATATCTTTAGATGTATCTAAATTAAATAGTTGGAATGAAGCCAAAGAAAAAATAATTAAAGAGTTTAATTCCATTGATGTTTTATGCAATATTGCTGGAATTTCTGAAGCAGTGGATATTGTTGACCTAGATGAAGATGATTTTGATAACTTAATAAACATTAACTTAAAAGGACCTTATTTAGGTATGAAAGTAATATTACCAGAATTACTGAAAAAGGGGTCTGGCAAAATAGTAAATATTGCATCTTTAGCGGCTCATATTGGTTTACCAGGTTTACCAAGCTACTCTGCCTCAAAAGGTGGTGTTGCCTCTATGACACGTCAAGCCGCTGTTGAATATGCACCTAAGAATATTCAAATTAATGCTGTTTCACCAGGTATTATAGAAACACCAATTTTGGCTACTAATCCACCAGAAGTAACAAAGCAATTCACGGACGCAACACCGGCTGGAAGACTTGGAAAACCAGAGGATATAGCGAATATGGTTCTTTATCTATCCTCCGATAAATCAGACTTCATATCAGGAGAGATTATTAAGGTTGATGGTGGATGGAGTGCACAATAATCAAGTATATTTGCAAAATTTAATACAATGTGAAGTTTTAGAAATAGATGGCGAGGAAGATCATCTGTATATTTTATTTGATGCGCCATCACAAATTATTTTAGCTAACACTATAAATAGTTTAAAACTGTGAGTTCTACATATATCTGAAAGGATTTCCCAGATCATCTCAAAAATTGGAAACCCTATTTTTGGAGTAGGAGTTATCTGATATTAACAACTGGTGGGGCTCCTTTAGATATCATAAAAGAATACATTGAAACCAAGACCGTAAAGGCTACCCCACTAATTGCCCCGTAATTTAAAGGGGACTGCGCCTTTGCCTTTATTTGTTCAATTACACCTCCTTCAGACAATTTATCAATGTATTAAGACCAAAGGGCGGAAGCGCCAGTTTAGCGACGTACGAACTGCGTCTGCGCAACGCAGGTGGCTCGATGTTGCCGCGCAAAGTGGCGAACTTAATCGAACATTCCTTCTGTAGGAGATAAAGGAAACACGACGAACATAGATATGTTGACTTATCGTACGGAGCTGAAGGAAGTTGCGATAGTCGCTGGGCGTTGGAACTAGAAGCAGATACTTTCAATCAAGTAACTTATACACATCCATACTAAAAGAGGATGTTCAAAAAGTCCGGTAAAAATGATACTGCGTATTTCTTCGTTGGCTTGTTTCTCCTCCGCTCATGTATCTAAATGTATACATTCCGCTGCTCGAAACTTCGCCGCCTCGAACTTCTTGGTTCTTTTTATCCTTTTTGAACACGCACTAAAATATAATTTCCAACAATGAAAAAACTAGCACAACCAATTTTGGTTCGTGCTAGTTTATATCATTTATAAGTTTAATTTCCCGTCAAAATTTTTTTATACGATCGGATTTCCTTTCATATCGAGAGATACCTCTGGCTCCTGTTTTTCTTGCTCGCTTGCTTCTATATAAGTAAGTGTTTTACCCGTATATCCATAAAAAACAGTTAAAATAGGACTTAATAAACAAAAGAATGCAAATGGTAAGTATGCAAGAGTTGATACGCCAAGAACACTTGTAATAAAGACTCCGCAAACACTCCAAGGGACGAGTGGATTCACAACCGTTCCGGCATCTTCTGATACTCTTGCCAAATTTAAGTTGCTTAGGCCTACTTTCTTATATGAAGATGCATACGACTCACTAGTTAAAAGAATGGATAGATATTGTTCTCCAATTAAAACGTTAATTCCAATTGCAGTTAAAGCGGAAGATAAGATGACTGAACTTACCTTTTTTAAAGCTGATTCAATGGCAGCGAGCAACCTTGGAACAATACCCAATGTAAATAATAATCCTCCTAGACTAAGCGCAAGTAATACTATTCCAATGGTAAACAGCATGCTTTCCATTCCGCCTCGAGTCAATAATGAATCAATTTCTTCAACGCCGGTATTAGATGAGAACCCGCCAAATAAAATTCCCATAATTTCCCCTAGTGGCTTCGCTCCATTAAATAAGGAAACGATAATCGCACTAACAGAACCTGCTGCAAGGGCGAGTAGTGCTGGCGCTTTTTTAATTGAAAAAATTAATAAAACTACTATCGGAATAACTCCTCCATACCAACTAACAAGTCCTGTGTCCATTAAACCTTGTTTGAATGCTTCCATTTCTCCAAAATTAGCTTCCGATATATTTGGCGAAAGAACCGCAAATAAAATGAGTGAGATAATAAATGCAGGTATAGTTGTCCATCCCATATTTTTAATATGGTCAAATAAATCGACTTGCAAAATAGATGAAGCCATATTCGTTGTATCTGATAATGGCGACATTTTATCTCCGAAAAACGCTCCTGATACAATGGCTCCTGCTGTCATCGCCAACGAAACATCGATTGCACTTGAAATTCCAATGAACGCTACACCAATAGTTCCAACAGTTGTTAATGAACTTCCAACACTTATTCCAATAATGGATGTAACAATAAAAACAATTGCTAAATAAAATTTAGGTGTTACTAATTCAAAGCCAACATAGATCAAAGTCGGAATTGTCCCACCTAGCATCCATGACGCTATTAATATCCCAATGAAGAAAAATAAAAACGTAGCGGCCATTCCTGCTTTGGCTCCGTCTGTTATTCCATTTTCAAGTTCTTTATAAGAGACTCCTTTTATCAAGCCATAAATTACTAAAAACAGCATAGAAATAACTATTGGAATATGTGGAACCGTTTCTAAAAAAATGATACTTGAACTTATTATTGCTATTACAGCAAGTGAAACTAGAATTGCTTCACCCAATTTTGGTGTTTGTAATGCTTTTATACGAAACATAGGACATCTCCTTAATTTTCTCCAATATTCTAAATGCTTTGATCGTTTACTCGTAAGTAAAAAATTTTAAAATTGCTATACTACTATGGTAAATGATTTAATTGTGTAATGTAAACTTTAGTATTCGGTTTATTCCTCCTTTCAAAGTTTTCATATAATATGCCGCCTTTTTAATATATACTGCTTCGGTAAAATAACCTCGGATAAAAAATATATAATAATATATATGTTTACAGGTATAAATTAGTATTATAATTTATAATTATTGTATATACTGTTTCATCACGTCATGATAGCGCATTCACTTCAAGGCAGCAATCATCTATTCATTTTATCAGCAGTATATTCCTTCAACGTATTTTGGGAAGGAATATACGCATTAATTAATACCAACTATTAAACTAATTCGATTAAAAGATTATTTGGTTGTTCGATTAATTCAACAAATCGATTTGTGAATCTGACAGAATCTGCACCATCAGCAACCCGATGGTCAAAGGACAGAGAAATATTCATAATATTTCGGACTTCCATGTCACCATTATCCATGATGACAGGTGTTTTTTTCGTTTTGTGAAAAGCCATTATTCCTGTTTGTGGATGGTTTATAATTGGTGTTGCACCAATGCCACCTAAAGGTCCGACATTACTAATGGTAAATGTACCATTCTTCATTTCATCTACACTTAGTTTCCCTTGTTGCGCTTTTTTAATTAAATCTTTCATTTCTGTCTGGATTTGAAGTAACGATTTGCCACTTATATTTTTTAATACAGGTACTAATAACCCTGCTTCCGTGTCTGTGGCAAGACCGATATTCACACCTTTGTGCAATCGAATAACTTCCTTTTCCTCATCAAGTTCTGCATTAAAGATTGGGTAATCTCTTAAAGCAATAGCTAATGCCTTCAAAAAGAAAGCAACTACTGAAATTTGTTTATCTGATGCTTTTAACTCCTTACTCAACTCCAAAAGGTTTGTTAAATCAACCTCTTCAAAATGGGTTACATGTGGAATCGCCTGAACAGAATAGCTTAAATTATTTGCAATTTGTTTACGTATTCCTTTAAATGGGATAATATCTGGTACCACTTCTAACTGTGTGTTCTCAACTGGTTTCTGCACTACTGGTTCTTCAATCGGCTGATCTTTATTGATAAAATTATACACATCTTCTTCCGTAACACGGCCGTTTTTACCAGTCCCAATAATTTGTTCAATATCAACCCCATATTCACGAGCAATTTTTCGTGTATAAGGTGCTGCTTTTACATGATTAATTCGATTTGTCGGTGTAAAAGTCTTCGTATCTTTTTCTTGTTGGATAGTTTTTTTCGATTGCTGTTCTACAACTGGAGATGTTTGTCTTTTTGTTTTTTCTTTCCCATCATCTATTTCTAAAATTGTTGTCCCTACGGTAATCGTTTCACCAGGTTTAAAATGAATTGCCACTACTTTTCCCGCAACTGGAGAAGGGATCTCTGCGACCATTTTATCTGTTTGCATTTCTACTAAAGGTTGATCTACAGCAACTTCATCACCGACTTGGACAAAGTAATGAAGTATTTCTCCTTCTGTCATTCCTTCACCAATATCATGAAACTTAACATCCAAATGTTTCACCCCCTACTAAAATTCCACTACTTTTTTAATCGCTTCTTTTACGCGCTCAGTTGTTGGTAAATAATCATTTTCAATTGCAAACAATGGAACAGGAACATCGAAACCAGTTACTCGTTCAATCGGAGCTTTCAAATATAAAAATGACGTATCATTTATAACAGAGGTAATCTCACTACCTACTCCCCCCGTTGCATGAGCCTCATGGACAATAACAACACGTCCTGTTTTTTGTACAGACTCTGCTATCATATCTTTATCTAATGGATATAACGTTCGTAAATCAACAACATCACAAGAAATACCTTGTTCCTTCATTTCATTAGCTGCCTGTTCGGCGATAGGAACCATTGCACCCCAAGCAAAAACAGTAACATCTTCCCCTGTTTGGATTGTTGTTCCTTTCCCTAGTTCAATTGAATATTTTTCAGCTGGCACATCCATCCTTTTTCCACGATACAGACGCATTGGCTCTAAAAATAAAACTGGATCAGGATCTTCAATTGCTGCAATTAAAAGACCTTTTGCATCATATGCATTGGAAGGACATACAACTTTTATTCCAGGCATATGTGTAAAGAGTGCTTCAACACTATCTGAATGTATTTCTGGTGATCTTACTCCTGCACCATAAGGAGCACGGATTACCATTGGCAAACTATAATGTCCCATTGTTCTAGAACGAGTTCGTGTAACGTGAGTCGCAATTTGTTCATAAGCTGGATAAATAAAACCAAGGAATTGAATTTCTACAACTGGTTTTAATCCATTTAAAGCCATTCCGACCGCAGTGCCGACAAAGCCTGCTTCACTTAGTGGTGTATCGATGACACGACGCTTTCCAAACTCTTTTTGTAATCCATCTGTTGCCCTAAAGACTCCACCATTTACGCCAATATCTTCTCCGAGCAATAAAACGTTCTCATCTTCTTGTAGCATCGTTTTAAGTCCTTCATTAACTCCTTGTATTAAAGTGAGAGATTTGTGTTCTATATTTATTTGATCTACTTGATTTTTAACTGTACTTATCATCATTATCCAATCCTTCCTAGCAACGCTTCTTTTTGTTCAGCAATTGTCCAAGTCGGTTCCTCAAACACATAATCAAACATATCAGCAGGGTTTGGTTTCTCGAATGCTTCCATTCTATCAATCGCATTATTTAGTTCTGTTTCTATTTCATCCTCCATATTCTTTATCCAGTCTTTATCCCACATATTTAGATTTTTCATTAGGCGCTCTACACGAGATAGAGGGTCTAACCGTTCACGCTTTTCGTCTATTTTTTCTTGATCGCGATATTTCGTTGGATCATCAGCCGTTGTATGGGGACCAAACCGCATTGTTACTGCTTCAATTAATGTTGGACCTTCACCACGTCGTGCACGATCAAGCGCCTCTTTTACAGCAAGATAAACAGCAAATACGTCCATTCCGTCCACACGGATTCCTGGAATTCCATAGGATACCGCTTTTTGAGCAATCGTCTCAGAGTTCATTTGTTTTTCAATCGGAACAGAAATCGCGTATCCATTATTTTGATTAAAGAAAACGACTGGTGCTTTAAATACACTTGCTATATTCATTCCTTCGTGAAAATCACCTTCTGAGGTGGCACCATCTCCAAAGTAAACGATAGAGCAATTATTAGTCCCTTTATAAACTTCTGCCATCGCTGCCCCAGTAGCGTGAGGTAACTGTGTAGCAATCGGTATCGCCGCAGGGAAAATCTTTTTAGTTAGTGATGGAACACAACCCTCTACTCTACCGTTCCAATGAAGCAGTAGCCTGTCCAAATCTGCTCCAAATGTTAATGTTGCCCCGTGATCACGGTAAGTAGGAAACATCCAGTCCTCTTCATTCAAAGCTAACGCGCTACCTACTTGTGATGCTTCTTGTCCTTCAAACGGCACATATGTCCCAATTCTGCCTTGACGCTGAAGTGCTTTTCCTTTTTTATCGTATGTACGTAAACGCAGCATATTATAATAGAATGTTTTTACTTGTTCTTCTTTTACTTCCGATTGATAGTGTTCAGAAACTAATGTACCTTTCTCGTCAACTACCGTCATTAAAGGATATTTCTCCTTCATCCGTTATCTTCCTTTCACTCAGATTACTTCACTAGTTTATTTTTGGATATTCCATTTTGGTCGAATCGTTCGACTAAAAAAACTATTCCGATTTTTTTGCTCATGCAAGACTTTTTGACATTTTTGATCTGCTGCTTCTACTGTGGATATTTTCTGCTGTTTTGCCTGATCATAGATGTCTAAGAGTGAGTCATATATCGACTTCGTTTTAAGTAATACTCGCTCTTTATTTACACCATATAATTCATCAGACACTTGAATTAATCCACCAGCGTTTACGATATAATCAGGTGCATAAAGGATTCCTTTTTCCGTTAACTGTTCAACTAAACCTGTATGCGCAAGCTGATTATTAGCTGATCCGACAATAGCTTTTACTTGTAACTGGGCAATAGTTTGTTCCTTAATAATTGCCCCCATCGCACAAGGTACAAATATATCTGCATCCACAGAATAAATATCTTCACTCGAAACAACAGTTACCGTTCTATTAAGCTCATTTCCTTTTTCTTGTATCTTCATTAACACATCTTCATGAATATCTGTTACATACAAGTTGGCTCCTTCTGTTAATAAATGCTCCGCGACTTTAAAACCTACTTTTCCTAAACCTTGAATTGCATAACTTCTTTCGCCTAACGATTTATCTCCAAACAAATAATAATTCGTTGCTTCTAATGCATAAATAACACCCTGGGATGTCGGGATTGATGAATCGCCCCCTCCACCATATGCTTCGGGAATCCCATTAATAAAATTCGTTTCTTTTAAAGCGTGTACAAAATCATCCATTGTCGTCCCCATATCTGTACCTGTATAAAAACGGCCATTTAATGAATCAACAAATTGACCGAATGCCCTAAACAATGCAGGAGATTTATCTGTTTCGGGATTACCAATAATAACAGCTTTACCACCACCAAAATCGATATCTGCTGCTGCACATTTATAAGTCATTCCTTCGGATAAACGTAAAACATCTTCAAGGGCTTCTTCAACACTTTCATAAGGATACATACGGGTACCGCCTAAAGCTGGGCCAAGCGTTGTATCATGAATCGCAATGATCGCTTGTAAGCCAGTGACCGGGTCGTTACAGAACATTACTTGCTCATGACCTGCTATTTTTTTAAAAATATCTTCTTGTTGTAATTTTGTTTTTTCTAATTGCATCATCTTCATTTAACCCCTTCCAACATTTCATTGCTAATTGATTTTTCAATCTTACTTTCTATCAAATTTTTGGCGAGGATTCCTTGAACAACTTCTCCTTCACCAATTGGACCGAGTGAGTTTGTCGCAGTTACTTTTGTAACAACCTTTCTTTCCGTCACATCTGTTACAGTAGCAGTAATCTCTATCTGTGTTCCAAGTCCTGATGGAGCCAAGTGTTTAAGTGAAACAGCCGCACCCATTCCCTCTTCATTTTCTTCTAAATGTGGCAGTAATAGTTTCCTAGAAACCAACTCCATATGATAAACCAAAGCTACCGTTGAATATGCTGGGTGCACTAACTCACCATCAAATTTAGCCAACATTTCCTCAGTTACTTCAACCGTGATAGATTCCTTTAACCCCACTTTCATTGAATCTTTCATGCTATCACCCTCCAATAGATTATATTTGTATCCGTTTTCAATGACTAAAAACGCCGAACAAATTAAATATATGATTTGATATATCTTATTAAATTCAGTATATTTGGTTGACGGTTAACTGTCAACAGTAAACTGTAATTTAAATAAAAAAAGAAGAAGGGAACATACCTAAAATGTCACACTCTAAAGAAGAAAGATTAGAGAAATGAATGAGTACAACCCTTCTCACTCAACATTAGCTCTTATTACGTAGTTGATGTAAACTGTGACACTATTTAATCATCACTAGAAGGAATGACTTGATCTTCAAGATGTTAAGTCGATTTCAAACATGTCGAGTCGTTTTCCAAGATGTCGAGTCATTTTCCAAGATGTCGAGTCGTTTTCCAAGATGTCGAGTCGATTCCAAACATGTCGAGTCATTTTCCAAGATGCCGAGTCGATTCCAAACATGTCGAGTCATTTTCTAAGACGTCGAGTCGATTCCAAACATGTCGAGTCATTTTCCAAGACGTCGAGTCGATTTCAAACATGTCGAGTCATTTTCCAAGACGTCGAGTCGATTCGAAACATGTCGAGTCATTTTCCAAGACGTCGAGTCGTTTTCAAACATGTCGAGTCATTTTCCAAGATGTCGAGTCGTTTTCCAAGATGTCGAGTCGTTTTCCAAGATGTCGAGTCGTTTTCCAAGATGTCGAGTCGTTTTCCAAGATGCCGAGTCGATTCGCAACATGTCGAGTCATTTTCTAAGACGTCGAGTCGATTCACAAGATGTCGAGTCATTTTCCAAGATGTCGAGTCGATTTCAAACATGTCGAGTCATTTTCCAAGATGTCGAGTCGATTTCAAAGATGTCGAGTCGTTTTCCAAGACGTCGAGTCGATTCGCAACATGTCGAGTCATTTTCCAAGATGTCGAGTCGATTCCAAACATGTCGAGTCATTCTCTAAGATGTCGAGTCGATTTGCAACATGTCGAGTCATTTTCCAAGATGTCGAGTCGATTCCAAACATGTCGAGTCGTTTTCCAAGACGTCGAGTCGATTTCAAACATGTCGAGTCATTTTCTAAGATGTCGAGTCGATTCGCAATATAGTAATTGCCCCCAAGACATGGGGTTGATACATAAATAACATGTAGACTCTTCTGTCGCAGTTTATGGAAAATAAGAATGAAAAAATCCGAACTAATATAAACTTTAATGAAGAAAGTTTGTATTATAGTTCAGATTTTCAATGATAAAATCATTTTTTCTTAGCCATATTTGAAAACTTTAAAGTATTTAAATCAGCTCCATAATTAATCTTTTTGGTTCTTCAATCAGTTCAATAAAACGGTTAGCAAATCGGACCGAATCCGCACCATCTGCAACACGATGATCAAAGGATAAAGAAATATTCATAATGGATCGAATCGCAATTTCATCGTCTTTCATCACAACTGGAACACGCTTCGTTTTATGAAAGGCCATTATTCCAGTTTGGGGATGATTAATAATTGGTGTCGCCCAAGTCCCTCCTAATGGGCCGACATTGCTAATCGTAAATGTTCCCCCTTGCATTTCTTTTACCGTTATTTTCCCTTGTTGCGCTTTTTCGGTTAATTGTTTCATTTCATTATGGATTACCCGCAATGATTTTTTATCGACATCACGGAGAACAGGAACAAGCAATCCAGTGTCCGTATCTGTAGCAAGACCAATATGATAAGCTTTATGCAAGCGAATAATTTCCTGCTCTTCATCAAGTTCTGCATTAAATAGCGGATGCTCTTTAAGCGCCACTACTAATGCTTTTAAGAAAAATGGAACGATTGAAATATCTTCTCCAAACGCTTTCAATTCTTTCCGATACGCTTGTAAATTTGTAATATCTACTTCATCAAAATGCGTTACATGAGGAATAGTGCGAACTGATTGTGTTAAATTAGTAGCAATTTGTTTGCGAATTCCTTTAAATGGAATTATCTCTACTTCTGTTTTTTCTGGCGTTATTTTTGGATGGGCAGCTTCAGTAATTTTTTGTGTTTGTTTTTGTTTATTAATGAATGCATAAACATCTTCTTCGGTAACACGTCCTGCCCGCCCTGTACCTGTTATTTTTTCGATATCTACTCCTAATTCACGTGCTATTTTTCTCGTATATGGTGCGGCTAATATTCCATTATACCGCTTCGGTAGTGAGTTTCTTTTTTTACCAGCTGACTTTTCCAACCCTTGTTTATTATCTGCTATCGGTACCGCCTGCTTTTTATGATCATCAATGACCATGATCGTTTCTCCTACCGTAATCGTATCCCCCGGTTTAAAAAATATCGATGTCACTTTTCCTGCTACAGGGGAAGGTATTTCAGCGACCATCTTATCTGTCTGTATTTCCAGTAACGGTTCATCCACTCCTATTTTGTCACCGACTTTCACAAAATAATTTACTATTTCCCCTTCTGTCATCCCTTCACCAATGTCGTGAAATTTAACTTCCAATCCCTCCACCTCCTAAAATTCAACCGAATTTTTTATTGCGGCTTTGACTCGCTCCGGTGTCGGTACATAATCATGTTCGATCGAAAATAAAGGAACAGGTACATCGAACCCAGTAACACGTTTTATTGGAGATTTTAAATATAAAAAAGATGTATCATTAATGATTGACGTAATTTCACTTCCAACTCCACCAGTTTCGTGAGCTTCATGGACAATCACTGCCCTGCCTGTTTTTTGTACAGATTCCGCAATAATATCTTTATCAAGTGGATAAAGAGTTCGTAAATCAATTACTTCAGAAGAAATACCTTCTGCTTCTAATGCCTGTGCTGCTTTTTCTGCTACAGGAACCATCGCCCCCCAAGCAAAGACGGAAACATCTTTCCCTTCTTTTACATAGGTCCCTTTTCCAATTTCAACCGTATATTTCTCACTAGGAACCTCTTTACGTGTACCTCTGTATAAACGCATCGGTTCAAGAAATAACACTGGATCCGGATCTTCAATTGATGCAATGAGTAATCCTTTTGCATCGTATGCATTAGAAGGGCAGACAACTTTTATTCCTGGCATATGAGTAAAAAGCGCTTCTGCACTATCTGAATGGATTTCAGGCGCCCCAACTCCCGCTCCATACGGCGCCCTAATTACCATCGGCAAACTATAAAATCCTAGTGTCCTAGAACGCATGCGTGATACATGTGTTGCGATTTGTTCATATGCTGGATAAATAAACCCGAGAAACTGAATCTCCACAACTGGCCTTAATCCATTTAAGGCCATCCCAACTGCCGTACCAACGAATCCCGCTTCACTAAGTGGAGTATCGATTACCCGCTTTTCTCCAAATTCTTTTTGTAGTCCTTCTGTTGCTCTAAAAACTCCACCATTTACCCCAATATCTTCCCCAAGCAATAATACATTTTCATCCTCTGCTAGCATCGTCTTTAATCCATCCTTAATTGCTTGAATGACATTGTATTTGTTCTGCTTCGTTGTCTTCTTTTGAACTGTTATTCTATTATCCGTCATGACCATTTACGATCCACTCCTTCTTAATAATGTTTCTTTCTGTTTTTGAATCGTCCAAGGAGCCTTTTCAAATACATAATCAAACATATCGGCAGGATTTGGTTTATCAAAATCCTCCATCTGTTCTACCGCTTCGTTTACTTCGGTTTCAATCTCTTTCCGTGTTTGGTTAATCCATGCTCCATCCCACATTCCATTATTTTTCATTACCCGTTCTAATCGTAAAATTGGATCAACCTCATCCCTTATTTGCTCGATCTTTTCTTGATCCCGATATTTGGTCGGGTCATCTGCCGTCGTGTGGGCACCAAAGCGTATGACGACCGCTTCAATTAATGTTGGACCATCCCCACGCCGCGCTCGGTCTAGCGCTTCTTTTACTGCAAGATGGACAGCAAACACATCCATTCCATCGACCCGAACCCCCGGTATCCCATAGCTGACCGCTTTTTGAGCTATGGTCTCTGAATTCATCTGTTTTTCTATTGGTACCGAAATCGCATAGCCATTATTCTGGTTAAAAAAAACGACAGGCGCCTTAAATACACTGGCTATATTTATCCCTTCATGAAAATCGCCTTCCGAGGTTGCTCCGTCTCCAAAATAGGCGATACTAGCATTTTTTGTTCCTTTATACATGTCAGCCATTGCAGCACCAGTCGCATGTGGTAAGTGAGTAGCGATCGGAACTGATGCGGGTAGTATACGTTTTGTTAACGATGGAACAGCCCCTTCCACCCGTCCACTCCAGTAGAGAAATAGACGATGAAGTTCCGCACCAAACGCAAGTGCTGCCCCGTGATCTCGGTAAGTCGGAAACATCCAATCCTTTTCATCTAAAGCGAGAGCGCTCCCTACTTGGGCCCCTTCTTGCCCTTCAAAAGGCACATATGTCCCGATTCGACCTTGCCTTTGTAACGCCCTCCCTCTCCTATCGTACGTTCGTAAGCGCAGCATATGATAGTAGAATTTCTTTATATTTTCTTCTGTAATGTCAGACTTATATTCTTCTGATACAATATTACCCGCTTGATCTATCAACTGCATTAAAGGAAATTTATCCTTCATTTTAAGCGATCATCCTCTCAATTTATTTATTCATTAAAATGCCATTTTGGCTTTTTAAACCGACTAAAAAAGTTATTGCGGTTTTTCTGTTCCTCCAATGTTTTTAGGCACTTTCGGTCAGCCGCTTCTAATGTTGAAATACTTTCTAACGCTGCCTGTTCATAAATTTCTAGTAAAGATGAAAAGATAGTCTTTGTTTTATTGAGCACTCTTTCTTGATTTGCTCCATATAATTCATCTGCAACGGAAATTAATCCACCTGCATTTACAATATAATCTGGTGCATATAAAATATTTTTTTGGTGTAGTTCATGGATGAGGGATTCATATTTTAATTGATTGTTTGCAGAACCTACAATGGCTCTTACTGTTAGTTGGGGTATTGTGTCTTTATTGAGGATTCCGCCCATCGCACAAGGGATAAAAATGTCTGCTTCTACAGAATAAATCTCATTACTCTTCACAACCGTAACAGGATTTCCTAACTTCTTTCCGATTTGTTCAATTTCCTTTATTGCTTGCTCGTTAAGATCAGTCACAATAACATTTGCACCATCTTTTAATAGGTGCTTGCACACTTTAAAACCGACTTTTCCAAGACCTTGGATCGCATATGTTTTACCAGTTAATGCATCATTATCAAACAAGTACTTATTCGTCGCTTTAAGCGCATATATAACTCCTATGGCAGTGGGAATGGAAGTATCTCCTCCACCACCATATGCTTCGGGTATACCACTAATAAAATTCGTCTCTTTCAACGCTTGCACAAAATCATCCATTGTCGTACCCATATCCGTCCCCGTGTAAAAACGTCCATTTAATGATTCAACATACTGCCCAAAAGAGCGAAAAAGAGCGGGTGACTTATCTGTTTGTGGATCTCCTATAATTACTGCTTTTCCACCCCCGAAATCTAAATCTGCTGCTGCACATTTATATGTCATTCCTTCAGATAAACGAAGCACATCATCAAGTGCCGCCTCAACACTTTCGTACGGATACATACGGGTTCCACCTAAAGCGGGTCCAAGTGTTGTATCATGAATAGCTATAATTGCCTTGAGTCCGGATTTTGGATCATTACAAAACATCACTTGCTCATGACCGGAAATTTTTTCGAATATATCTTTCTTTTTCATTTTCGATTTTTCCAATTGTTCCATCAAACTTATCCCCTCCCAAATCTTTCAGTCGGAAACTAGCTGAATGAAAGCGGATACATTTTTATTCTTACATTTAGTTCTTAAAATATATCTAAAATAACATTTAGAGTTTCCAACTAATTCCTAAATTTACTCTTAGTATATGCGGTTGACCGTTAACTGTCAACCGTACATAGTGAAAGAAAAAAATCTTATTTGAGAAAATAAGATTTTTCTTTGACTAATATTGCGTGTTCAAAAAGGAGGATAAAAAGGACCAAGAAGTTCGAGGCGACGAAGCTTCGAGCAGCGGACTTTCACAGGATGTGATGACTTCCGTGTTGCCCACAGGACGTGGGCGGTTTTAACGGAAGTTCCCCTGCCGCATTTAGATACATGAGCAAAGATCTGGCACGCAGAAAAAGTGCTTTCCTTTTTCAAGGAGCGGAGAAGCAAGTCAACGAAGAAATTCGCAGTGTCATTTTTCCCGGACTTTTTGAACATCCTTTAGTAATTAATTTGTTTTAGGACACCGTCTAGCCCTCTTTTAATATGTTCACTCATCATTTGAACAGCTTTAGTTGCATCTTTGTTCTGAATTGCTTCAAATAATCTTTCATGTTCTTCTAACAAAGTTGGATAAAATGTGGCACCTACCATACTATTTCGCATATAGTGAATTTTTGTTTTTATCATATTTAACATCTGAATTAAATGTTTATTATTCGAAGCTTCTACGATTATCGTATGAAATTGTTGATCCAGTTGTTTCAATTCTAGTGCTTGATCAACCACTTTTTTTGTTGCTTCTAAATTATTCACTAACTCATCCGTCACTTCTTCTGTTAGGTTGTTGATGGCAAGTTTAACGGCTAATGCCTCTAAACTCTCTCGACATTGAAAAATCTCAATAATATCCTCGACTGTAGGTTCATAAACTTTTACAAAACCATCATTATAGACAAGGAGTCCGTCTTGGATGAGCATTCGAATTGCCTCTCTGACCGGGCCTCTACTGATCCCTAAAGTCCCAGCAACTTTTGCTTCAACGATGCGCTCAGAAGGTTCTCGCTTCCCATCTAATATCGATTGTTTCAATATATTATATGCCTGTAAATGAAGCGATTCTGGTTTAACGATTTGCCCCATCCCAACACACCTCCTTTTAATTATGTACTTCTATTCCGCTATACTTATCATACTATATTTTTTGAATATCCGTTATAAATTGAATAAACAGTCATTATATTGCCATCATTTAACAACCCTTCTTTTGCTCTCTTATCTCGATATAATTTCAAGTTTTTCATCAATAGGAGTTCTTGCTTTAGGTGGCATAATTTTTTGTGGATACCCTATTTGTAAAACGGCAGCAATTTTTTGTTTTCTCGGATTTAACCCGATTTTTCGTACAAATTCTGGATCATGCCATATAAGGTGTGATTGTCCACAACACACCTACTCCATATTTCCATGCAGCCAACTGGACATTTTGGATAAATGCACAAACTGCTGCATACTCCTCCTCGTACCTAACAGGATCTTCTTCAAACGGTAAATAGATTAGTGCGTGGTGCGGGATATCAAGTAAAAACTGTTTGATAGATTGAATAGAACGCAATGTTTTTTCATTATTACCGCTGTACTTCATCATACCCAGACGCTGATAGCTTTGGATGATCGCATTTACAAAAGATTCCTTCCCAGCTTTTTGGTACAATTTAATATTCCAAGGTTCTTTCATATAATGAGTTGGTGCCCATGATGCATATGTAAATATTTCTCTTAACAGGTTTTCCGGAACCTCTTCCTTTTTGAAATGATGAATGGAACGCCGATTCTTTATGGTCTCTAATACATCGATTGCTATCACCTCATGTATTATTATACATGAAAAAAGGTCTCGAACTTGAGACCTTCGAAATTTTTTAGAAAAACAGTACGGCAAATAAAGTAGACAAGACTAACCCAATAACAACTGGCAAAAAGCATTTTCGCACTAAGTCCATTACTGGAACTCGAGCAAAACCCGCAACAGCAACGAGCGACGACCAAGCAATTAATGTTCCGCCACCAACCCAAATCGCACCCATTTGTCCGATGGCTGCAAGGGTTGCTGGATCTATTCCCATTGTTGATCCTAAAGGACCGGCCAACGCACCCGTCAGTGGAAGCCCCGAAAAGCCCGAGCCATCAAGACCCGTAATCATTCCAATAAAGAGCATACCAAACGCCGCCAGAAAACCATTACTCGGTATTAAATGCTCACCGGCTAAAATTAATTCAAACAGAAACGCTGGTGCACCTTCAGCCATCCCGAGTATTGGGGCAGCTGTTTCATCATTTCCTAAAAAGAAGAACCCTGCAATTGGAAGCACAATCCCCATTGCTTTAAAAGCAAAAATTAAGCCACCAATTATATGCTTGCTTACTTGTTCAAGCGATTCCTTCATATTATTTGTTAACGCCGAAGCAAGTAATAAAAGTAAGGCTGCTCCACCAATCAATGCTGCTCCCTCTCCACCTTCCATTTCAGCTGTACCGCTAACTTTTGAATAAACCATATATCCAACGATGAATAAAAATGCTATTGGTACTAAAAATGCAAAGAAATTTCCTTTTTTCTTGTTGAAAATCTGATTACTTTTGCTTGTTTCTTCCTCGTCTGATTCGTTTTTCATCCCTGTTTCTTCCCATACTTTGAGATGATTTTCAGACGGAGATTGAATTTTTTTTCGTAAAAACAAATATGCTAGACCTATTGCAATAACTCCCGTAATAATAGATAGCACTAAAGCACGGTCCGCAACAACACTTACACTTAAATTTGATGCACTAGCACTTAATGTCGGTGCAATTTGAATGATATAGTCGGAAGACAGTGCCATTCCTTGCCCGGCCAGTGATATCGCAATCCCAGCTCCAAGTGGCGGAAGACCTGCCCTAATTGCAACTGGAATGAGGATCGCTCCCACGAGCGGAACAGCAGGTGTCGGCCAAAAAAATAGTGAAATAACGTACGTAATGATAATTAAAACGAAATAGGAAACATGCCCATTTACCATGACTTTTTGAAACGGAACGATCATTTTTTGATCTGCTCCAATATCTTTTAACGACCTGAGTAATGCTGTCATTACTGCGATGATTAAAAATATATCAAATAGAGAACTGGCTGCTACGAGACTTGCACGGAACGTCGATTGTAATGCAACACCTAATGATCCCGTATAACTTAGCGCAACGAAGAAGGTGACACCGATTGCCGGGACGACAACATTTTTTCGAAATAGCATTGTAACAATAATGAGTACCGTCCCAAATAAATAAAGCCAATGAGCCAGTGTTAAAACCATCTTTTCTACACTCCTATCTTTTTTCTACTATAGATTATGTTTCCGCATAGGTATGTGTGTACATTTTTCAATTACTAGGTGACCTTTCATGCATTTTTCGATACACTGTTAATTAATAACAATTTTGAAAGGGGATTTTGAATGAGATTAGAAAGAGCAAATGTACCAGAGGAGCAGACATGGAATTTGACAGACCTTTTTTCTTCAACGGATGAATGGGAAAAAGAGTTAGAAAAAGTAATAAAAGATGTCGATAAAGTCGTTGCATTTAAAGGGAAACTTGGAGAAAGTGCTAAAAAATTACTAGCGGCGCTAGAAGTTTATGAAGATTTTTATGTACGATTAGGGCGTGTTGCAACATATGCATTTTTACAACTTAGCGTGGACGGTACGAATGCAGATGCCCAGGCAAATGCAGCAAAAAATGCCTCAGCTCTTGCGAAAATTCAATCAAAACTAGCCTTTATTGAACCAGAATTACTAACTATTTCCGAAGATACAATTTTACAATTTTTTAATGATGAGAAAAGTCTCCTTAACTATAAAAAGATGCTTGAGGATGTAATGGAGAAAAAAGCCTATACCCTTTCCCCTGAGATAGAAGAGACACTTGCGGCACTTGGAGAAGTACACGATGCACCACATATGATTTATGAACGTAGTAAAACATCCGATATGGAATTTGATCCAATTTCCGATGAAGCTGGAAACGAACTTCCAATGTCTGAGGCACTGTATGAAGACCGTTATGAAATGAGTCCAAATACAACCGTAAGAAGAAATGCGTATAACTCTTTTATTCGTACCCTTGAGCAATACAAAAATACGTATGCCGCAACCTACGCTACAGAAGTAACGAAGCAAATTACGATTGCACGACTACGAGGGTACGATTCAGTAATAGATATGCTTTTGCAAGACCAGCAAGTAACGAAAGATATGTATGAAAATCAATTGAATGTGATTCAAAAAGAATTTGCGCCTCATATGAGAAGATACGCTAAATTGGTGGAAAAAGACTACAAATTAGATAAAATTCGCTTCTGTGATTTAAAAGCACCACTTGACCCCGAATTTAATCCGGAAACAACATATGATGAAGCAAAAGATATGATACTAGATGCATTGGACATTATGGGACCTGAATATAGTGCTGCAATGAAAAAAGCATTTGATGATCGATGGATAGATTATTCAGATAATATTGGTAAACAATCCGGCGCCTTTTGTTCTAGTCCATATGCAGCTCACCCATATATTTTAATGACATGGACGAACATGATGCGGGGCACATTTACTTTAGCACATGAGCTCGGCCATGCTGGTCATTTTTATTTAGCGAATAAATATCAAAATTTATTAAATACTAGACCATCCACCTATTTTGTAGAAGCACCATCAACAATAAACGAACTGTTACTTGCAGACCATTTACTTGAAAAAACAAATGATAAACGGATGAAGCGTTGGGTGATTAGTGAATTGCTCGGTACATACTATCATAACTTTATTACCCACCTTCTTGAAGCTGAATTCCAGCGCCGTGTCTATGCGCTTGCCGAATCAGGTACTCCGCTAACAGCTGAAGTACTTTGTAGAGAGAAAAAAGAAGCGATTGAAAACTTCTGGGGAGACGCAGTTGATATCGATGATGGAGCGGGGTTAACGTGGATGCGCCAGCCACATTACTATATGGGGTTATATCCATATACATATTCAGCTGGGCTTACCGTCTCCACGACTGTTGCACAAAAAATTAAGTCTGAGGGGCAGCACGCAGTTGACCGCTGGCTTGATGTCCTTAAAGCTGGCGGAACATTGCGACCACTTGAGTTGATTAAAAAAGCTGGTGTCGATATGTCAAAACCCGATGCTATAAAAGACACAGTCGCTTATGTCGGTTCTCTGATTGATGAATTGGAAAAAAGTTATCAATAGTTCGAAAAACTCCTAGTGACTAGGAGTTTTTTTCTTTAAAGGGATTCGGGCTTGACATCTTGAGAATCCACTCGACATCTTGGAAATCCACTCGACATCTTGAGAATCGACTCAACATCTTGGAAATCCACTCAACATCTTGAGAATCGACTCGACATCTTGGAATTCCACTCGACATCTTGGAAATTCACTCGACATCTTGAGAATCCACTCGACATCTTGAGAATCGACTCGACATCTTGGAAATTCTCTCGACATCTTAAGAATCCTCTCGACATCTTGAGAATCGACTCGACATCTTGGAAATTCACTCGACATCTTGAGAATCGACTCGACATCTTGGAATTCGACTCGACATCTTGGAAATTCACTCGACATCTTGAGAATCCACTCGACATCTTGGAAATTCACTCGACATCTTGGAAATCCACTCAACATCTTGGAAATTCACTCGACATCTTGAGAATCCACTCGACATCTTGGAAATTCACTCGACATCTTGAGAATCGACTCGACATCTTGGAAATCCACTCGACATCTTGAGAATCGACTCGACATCTTAAGAATCGACTCGACATCTTGGAAATCCACTCAACATCTTGGAAATTCACTCGACATCTTGGAAATCCACTCAACATCTTGAGAATCGACTCGACATCTTGGAAATTCACTCGACATCTTGAGAATCGACTCGACATCTTAAGAATCGACTCGACATCTTGGAAATTCACTCGACATCTTGAGAATCGACTCGACATCTTAAGAATCGACTCGACATCTTGGAAATCCACTCAACATCTTGAGAATCGACTCGACATCTTGGAAATCCACTCGACATCTTGAGAATCGACTCAACATCTTGGAAATCCACTCAACATCTTGAGAATCGACTCGACAT